>CALXJU010000065.1 GCA_944388705.1 uncultured Clostridia bacterium | reverse complement strand
TATATCATGAAGGGAGTTGCTTTGCTACATAGCTTAAGCCTTTGTTACTACCGGCATAGCCGGAAGTTTATCTACAAAAAAATTGAATCTCAAAAGGATTGCCTCCAATGAGATTCAACTTAAACCAAATCTACTAAAGAAAAATTAGTTTAAATTAAATTTTACATATACCCAAGTAAAGTTTTAATTTAAAATTACACACAAACACGAGTGGAATTTATTTTAAAAAATTCAAAGCCAGTCGTGTATTAGTTATGCAATTATTTAAAATTTCTCTTTAATTTAATTATATTTTAGCATATTTTTATACTAAAATGCAATTAAAAAAGAGAAAAAATCCTTTATTTAATGGACTTTTCTATTGGATTAGTAATTTCAGTTAAATGTGGAATTTACTTTTATATTTAACCAATTCCCCTGTTTCCCTGTTTCATTATGATTTAAGTTGTTGATGACTTTGGGGACGGAGCAAAAAATCATCATTTATGTAAGGATTTTATAAAACTTTTATTTTATCATTTTCAAAATAAATGATGATTTTTTGCTCCGTCCCCAAAGTCACCCAAAGTCATCACGTCCCCAATTTTCAGCAAATCTATTGACATTAACCCCATTTAGGCATATACTAAAGTCGTAAAATTTTAATAAAAGGAGGCAATTAAGAATGGATAACATGATAGAAATTAGATGGCATGGTAGAGGTGGTCAAGGTGCCAAAACAGCATCTTTATTATTAGCTGATGCAGCATTCAATACTGGTAAATATATTCAAGGATTTCCTGAATACGGTCCTGAAAGAATGGGTGCCCCTATCACTGCATACAACAGAATAAGTCAAACACCTATCACAATTCATAGTAATATTTATGAACCTGATTATGTGGTAGTTGTAGATGATACGCTTTTAGAGTCAGTTGATGTCACTTCTGGTTTAAAAGAAAACGGAGCTATTGTTATTAATACAACAAAATCTGCTGATTATTTAAAAAGAGCGTTAAAAGGATATTCTGGAGAAATTTATACTATTGATGCTAGAAAAATTTCAGAAGAAGCCTTAGGAAGGTACTTCCCAAATACACCTATGCTAGCAGCAATCGTAAAAGTAAGTAAAATTATGACAGATGATGAATTATTAGAGGATATGAAAGGTTCTTTTAAACATAAATTTGCAAAAAAACCTGAAGTAATAGATGGAAATATGAAGGCTTTAGAAATGGCTTTAAAAGAAGTTAAGAAAATTCAATGAGTTGAAAAATAATTCTCTCAAAAAGAAATTTGTCCCTTAAATTCAAATATTATGAAAGGAATGATGTAAAAAATGACAGATATAAATGCAAAAACACCTATGGAGAAATTAACTCCGGGTGGTGATATTTATACTGCTGGAAATGCAAAAGATTTTAAAACTGGCGATTGGAGAAGTTCTTATCCTGTATTTTTATCAGATAAATGTAAACAATGTGGATTATGCTTCCCTGTTTGCCCAGAAGATGCCATTCCAGTAGGAAAAGAAGATTTGAAAAGAAAAGATTTCAATTATGATTACTGTAAAGGTTGTGGTGTATGTGCCAAAGTATGCCCTTTCGGTGCAATTGAAATGAGAGAGGAAGGTGTTGAATAATATGAGTATTAGAGAAAGATTAAGTGGTAATGAAGCAGCAGCAACTGCTATGAAACAAATTAATCCAGATGTTGTCGCAGCCTTCCCTATTACACCTTCAACAGAAATTCCTCAATACTTCTCAACTTTTGTTGATAATGGTCTTGTGGATACAGAATTTGTTGCTGTTGAAAGTGAACATAGTGCTATGAGTGCTTGTATTGGTGCAGAATCCGCAGGAGCAAGAGCTATGACAGCTACATCTGCTAATGGATTATCTTTAATGTGGGAAATGATCTATATTGCTTCTAGTTTACGTTTGCCTATTGTTATGTCTTTAGTAAACAGAGCTGTATCAGGACCTTTAAACATTCATAATGACCATTCAGATGCTATGGGTGTTAGAGATGCTGGTTGGATTATGTTATTTTCAGAAAACAACCAAGAAGCTTATGATAACCTTTTAATGGCACATAAAATTGCTGAAAATAAAAATGTTATGCTTCCATTAATGGTTTGTCAAGATGGATTTATTACTTCTCACTCTATTGAAAATATAGAACTTGTTGAAGATGATAAAGTAAAAGAATTTGTTGGAATATATAAACCAGAACATTATTTATTAAATAGAAATGAGCCAATTGCAGTTGGTCCATTAGATTTACAAGCTTATCTATTTGAACATAAAGCTGGGCAAGCAGAAGCTATGAAAAATGCAAAACAAGTGATTTTAGATGTAGCAAAAGATTTTGAAAAAATGACTGGTAGAAAATATAGTCTTTTTGAAGAATATAAATTAGATGATGCAGAAATCGCCATTGTTTGTATGAACTCAACAGCTGGTACTACAAAATTTGTTGTTGATAAATTAAGAGAACAAGGTATAAAAGCTGGTTTACTAAAACTTCGTGTATTTAGACCTTTCCCAGTAGAAGAAATTGCAAAAGCATTATCACATCTAAAAGCAATTGCTGTATTGGATAAAGCAGATTCTTTAAATGCTGCTGGTGGTGCTTTGTTTGAAGATGTCACATCTGCAATGTATGTAAACAATATTCATGTACCTGCAGTTAACTATGTGTATGGTATTGGTGGTAGAGATACAAAAGCTGATGACATCGAAAGTGTATATACAGATTTATCAGAAATTGTAAAAACTGGAAAAATAGATAATCCTTATCGTTATTTAGGATTAAGAAAGGAAGGTGACAAATAATGCCTTATAATGTAAAAGAAATCGTTGCGAATAAACCTTCAAGATTTACTTCTGGACACAGAATGTGTGCTGGTTGTGGAGCACCTCCTGTTGCAAGACATATTATGAGAGCTTTAAAACCAGAAGACCATGCAGTTGTTGCCAATGCGACTGGATGTATGGAAGTTTCTACTTTTATCTATCCATATACTGCTTGGACAGATTCATTTATTCATACAGCTTTTGAATGTGCAGGTGCTACACTTGCAGGAGCAGAAGCAGCTTATGTTTCTATGAAAAAGCAAGGAAAGTTACCAGCTGATGGTGATACAAAATTCATCGCCTTTGGTGGAGATGGTGGAACATATGATATCGGTTTACAATCTTTATCTGGTGCTATGGAAAGAGGTCATGATATGGTTTATGTATGTTATGATAATGGCGCATACATGAATACAGGTATTCAACGTTCTTCTGCAACACCTAAATATGCAGATACCACTACCTCACCTGCTGGAACCGTTATTCCGGGAAAAACACAATGTAGAAAAGATTTAAGTAAAATCATGGTTGGACATCATATTCCTTATGTTGGTCAAACTATTGCCTATATGAATTTTAAAGATTTATATGAAAAAGCTGAAAAAGCCATTTATACAGAAGGACCTGCATTTTTAAATGTATTATCACCATGTCCTAGAGGATGGGGATATCCAACAGAAGATTTAATGAAAATCAATAAACTTGCTGTTGAAACATGCTATTGGCCTTTATATGAAGTTGTTAATGGTGTATATCATATTTCATATAAACCTGCTAAAAAATTACCAATTGAAGATTTCTTAAAACCACAAAAAAGATTTAGACATATGTTTAAACCTGGTAATGAATGGATGATAGAAGATTTCCAAAGAATTGTTGATGAAAGATGGCAAGAATTATTAGATTTGGAAGAAGTTACAAATAGAAATAAATAATATATAAAAAAATCCAACGATTAAGTTGGATTTTTTTATTACTTTTTTGCTTATCTCTTTTGTTTACATTTCATGAAATCAATAACAACCGGGTTTTTTTCTTCTTTCAGCGCACTCCTGTGCCGAATTCTTTCTTTGATCATTTCTGGAATTTCAAAACCTGCTATGACATGCCAATCTCCACATCTTTCACATTTCCATGTGTAAATTTCGCAATTTACATTAAGATCATTTCATATATAGCTTCATAAATTTTTTAGTCTCTACTTTCTATTACAATCAAAATTCCCTTCTCCATCTTTATATGTGCTCTATCTTCTATCATTTCGTTACTGATTCCCAAACTAGTTCCAACTGGTAAATCATAATTATTTAAAGGATATTTAAAACCTGTTAATGTTAGTCCTTCTACTGTACTAGTCAAAGGAATTAAAGACACATATTTTCCATAGATTTTTTCTTTCTCTAAAGTCATTTCTTTATTTATTAAGTAAATTCGATTATGTTCATCTAAAATTTGACAAAGTATTTCTGATTCTAAGGCATCTTTTAAAATATGAATATTGGCAATTGCATGATCCATCCTTTTTCCTAATGCACCTAGAATTGTGATTTTAGAACTTTTTAATTTGATTGCTAATTTTAGAGCAATATCTGTATCTGTATTATCTTTTTCAGCATTATATGTATGAAAGACAACTTGTGGTTTATTTTGATAAAATGTTAATACATTCGGTGAGACAGAATCAAAGTCTCCAACTACATGATTTGGTATTATTTTTAGTTGATATAATGCCTCTAATCCTCTATCGCATACAATAATATTCTGACCGTATATATTTTTCACAATATGTTTTTAATTGTTCTATATTTATTTCTCCTCCTGATACAATTAAAGTTTCCATTTTATTTCTCCTTAAAAATAAATTCAAAAAATGATTTTGGGAACGGAGATGACCATCTCCTCCGTCCCCAAAATCATCTTCTATTCTTCCTCTGGTGCTTCTACTGGACAAACTCCTGCACAAGTACCACAGCTTATACATGCAGATTGATCAATCACAAATTTATCATCTCCTTGTGATATACATCCAACTGGACATTCAGCAGCACAAGCTCCACATGATATACATTTGTCAGTTATTTTATATGCCATCTATTTCACCTCCTTTAATGCTTTAACTATATAATTTTTCCTATTCTTCTCTCATTCCCTCTTCTGCTTTTTCTAATTTTTCTAACTCTTCTAATTCTTTTTGATGTTCTATTTCTTCTTGATCTAATCTTTCCTTTTCTTCATCTTTTATTACTTTAACATCTTTGGCATCATATTTTCTATAAATATAGTCATCACCATCTTTAATTTTTACTCTTATTCTCTCTTTCAAGGTTTCTATAGAATCAACTTCTCCTTCTCCCTCTTCTGTTTTTACAATTGCTCCTATATGTGGTAATTTTCTTAATTTTTCCTCATATACTTCATTTTCATATTTCAAACAGCACATTAATCTTCCACAATTTCCTGATATTTTTGAAGGATTCAAAGATATATTTTGTTCCTTAGCCATCTTAATTGATACTGCTTCAAAATCATTTAAAAATGTGCAACAGCATAATTCTCTTCCACAAACACCATTTCCACCAATTTTCTTTACTTCATCTCTTACACCGATTTGTCTTAATTCGATTCTCGTCTTGTAAATTCCTGCTAAGTCTTTGACAAGCTCTCTAAAATCAATTCTTCCATCAGCAGTAAAATAAAATAAAATTTTACTATTATCAAACTTTACTTCTACATCTGTTAAAGTCATTTCTAATCCATGTTCTTCTATCTTTTTCTTACATACTTCAAATGCTTTCTTTTCTATTTTTTTACATTCATCATAATGCTTATAGTCTTTTCCATTTGCTATTCTTACAACAATTTTTAATGGTTCTACAATTTTATCCTCTGGAACAGTCCTGTTAGGAATCATAACTTCTCCGAATTCTTCTCCTTGTGCTGTTTCTACAATTACTTTATCTCCTTTTTTTAATTTCCACTTTTTAGGATTAAAAAAATATATTTTTCCCAATTTCTTAAATCTTACCCCTACTATATCTTTCAAATTACTTCCTCCCACATATTAAATATCATATTATCTATACACATATCATAATTGGCATTTTGACACAATCTTTTTTTCGTATCTTCAATGATACTTACGCAATTTGCATATTTTACATCTCTTTGAGCTAGTTTTAATAATATAATCTCTATATATTCTAATATATTTGTAATTTCCTCTTTATCTTTGTAAATATCTTCACTCATAGATATTATATCAATAATATCTTTTTTATCTAATTTTTCTATTGTTTCTTCAATTTTCTCATATTGTTCTTTTTTATCTTTTAATTGTATCGCTTTTCCAATACTTCCTTGAAAAGCTTCTAACATATTAGCATGTAAATCATATATTTGGTAGTTCTGTTCCATATATTGTTTTATCTTTTCTTTATCAATCGGTTTAAAATTAACAATCATACACCTTGATTTTATTGTATTTAAAAATGCATTTTCATTATTTCCAATTAGAATAATTGTAGCATATTCTGGTGGTTCTTCTAATGTTTTTAATAAACAATTTTGCGCCTCTTGCGTCATTTTATTAGCATCATTTATAATATATACTTTCTTATTTGAAATAATTGGTTTCTCTTGGATTTTTCTTTGCAAATATCGTATTTGATCGATTTTTATGCTATTCCCATCTGGTTCTATATATAAAAAATCCGGATGGTTATTGGAATGAAATTCGATACAAGACTTACATTGATTGCATCCTTTTTCTTTTTTATCAGTACATAATATCATTTGCGCAAAAGATTTTGCTATCATCTGTTTCCCAATTCCTTCAATTCCCACAAATAAATAACTATGTGATACTTTATTATCTTTTAAAGATCTTAGTAGTTCCTCTTTTATTTGTCGATTTCCAATTATTTCATCAAACATCTAATACTTACTCCTTATCAATCTTTCAACTTTTATTATTATACAATAAAATTATACATTTTTCAAGAAACAAAAGTAGGCTTTCTTAGACATTTATTTTCTGAATGTCCAATTGGGGACGTTTCTCTTTGGACATTTTTAAATTATCTAATTAATAAAATACTATATAAGAGAAACTTATTATATTCCTCGGCTAACATTACATCATAAAGAAAAGCTAAAATCATAAAAATGTCCAAAAAGAAACGTCCCCAATTGGACAAAAAAAGAAAACAGAGTATTCTCCCTATTTTCTAATCTACTTTTCCCCATTTATCTAAAGGCCATATTCTTATTGCTACTGTACTTTCTATCTTTTCTAATGGAATACATCCAAAAACTCTACAATCAGTACTATGTGTTCTATTATCCCCCATAGCAAAAACTGTATTTTCTGGAACTGTAAAATCTGAAAATCCTGTTCCTGTAACATCTGTCACCACACCATCTTGTAAATAAGGTTCTTCTAATTTTTCTCCATTTATATATACTTTCCCTTCTTTTATTTCTACATGTTCTCCGGGTAAAGCAATAACTCTCTTTATATAACTTTCTTTTCCTATTTCTAGTACGTATTTTGTAAATTTCCCAAATATATTTGTTGGTTCATTATCATATACAGCTACTGGATTATTCATATCTATTTCTGAACTTGTAAAAGATTTCTTTGATGGAGCTTCAAAAGTAATAATCTTTCCTCTTTCAGGTAAAGTTTTTGTTGTTCTAGACCATCTGTTAAGCCATAATCTTTGATCTTGTTCTAATGTTGGTTTCATAGATACTTGCTGTACAATTGTTGGTGTCCCAATAAAATATCTAAACAATAATGCTAATACAACAGCAATAATAATACAATATACCCATTCTAAAATTTCTTTTATCTTTGGATTCAATTTTCTCTCTCCTTTTTATTCGAAATCTAATCTATTATACATTATATTTCTTTATTTTTCAATCTAATCCTTTATTTTTTAAAATAATATTTATCCTTTGGTTGGAATTCTAATAACTACCTCTGTTCCTTCTCCTACTGTACTTTTAATATCAATACTTCCACCATTCTTGTCTAAAATTTCCTTTGCAATTGAAAGCCCTAATCCTGTGCCTCCCATTTCTCTTGTACGAGCTTTATCCACTCTATAAAATCTTTCAAATATTCTAGACAAATCTTCTTCTGGTATTCCAATTCCATTATCAAAAATTTTTATATAGGCATCATTATATACAAATCCTACATAAATTTTTATTTCTCCACCCTCTGGTGTATATTTAATACTGTTTGTTAATATATTTAAGATAACTCTTTCAATATCATCTTTATCTGCATAAACTGGTGGAACATCTGCTGTTACAAAAGAGTTCACAGTATGATTTTTCTTTTTTATCTCAATTGCTAATTTATCTTGACATTTTTTTACCAATTCACCTAAATCAAAAGATACTTTTCTTACCTTATTTTTATTATTGTCATATCGTGATAATGTTAGTAAATCCGTGACAAGTCTTGCCATTCTTCTTGCTTCTGACGCAATGACATTTAAGAACTTGTCCTGTGTCTCTTTATCATATTCGCCCTCTAATAATGTATCTGCATATCCCATAATAGAAGTAATAGGTGTTTTTAATTCATGAGACACATCTGCTACAAATTCTTTTTGCATATTGTCTAGTTTTACATGTTCTGTTATATCTTGAATAACTGCTATTACACCATTTGGCCTATCTGATTCATTTTTAAATGGTGCAAAAAACACATTCATATATTTATCTTCTACTTGTATTCTTTGTTCTGTTGATGTCCAATTTTCTAGATAAATAATTTTTTCCATATTAATTCCTAATTTAAATTTAGCAAAAATATCATCAAAAGTTATATCCTCTGGTCTGATGCTTAAAAACTTTTTGGCTGCTGGATTAATTAAAATAATTTCTCCTTCCATATTAAAGGCAATAATCCCATCTGTCATATGTAACAAAATTGTTTCTATCTGATTTTTTTGTGTGGAAACTTCACTTAACTTTTCCTTCAGTTCTGTCGTCATAACCCCTAATACATCTTCAATATTAACATTTTCACTTTTCTTACTTTTAGTTTTTTTGGTTTCTTCTTTATCCCCTAGATTTTTATCTTTTTTCTTTTCTTCCTCGGTTATTTTCTCCGCACTTTTTATTAGCTTGTTTATTGGATAAATAACAAATCTAGATAACACAATGGCTATTAAAATACCACCTACAGCAAATACCACACCAGCAATGACTAGTGATGTAACATTAGTTTGCCTCATCTGCTGAATATGATTTTCTAATTCTGTTATATTTCCAATTTCATTTGTTCCTATATTCATTTCCAATGTATTAATCGAATGAATATATACTACTCCTAAACCTGTAATGGTAATAATTCCTATTAAAAAAAATACGATTATAATTTTTAATTGTATACTTTTAATCATTATTTTTCCTTTCATTATGATGTTTTCTGATGAATTGTCTTTATAATTTGTTCATAAATTTTATCTTCAACATCGGTTGTTGCAATTTTTAATGCATTTTTACCCATTTCTTGATAAATTTCTTTATTTAATACAATTTTTTCAATATTTTCGTTTAAATTTTCACCGTCTAATATATTATCTAAAATAATATTTGCTGCTTTTATATTTTCTAAAACTTTTGCATTGTACAATTGATGATCATGACTAACATTAGGTAATGGCACTAAAATGGACGGTTTTCCTAAATTTGATATTTCTGTAATGGTCATTGCTCCACTTCTTGCAACTATTACATCTACAATATTCATTATTTCTTCCATATTATATATATATGGAAGAATTTTCATATTTTTTATATGATTAATGTTTTTATGATTATTTTCCAATTGTTCTTTAATACTATCATATTGCTTAGGTCCTGTTGCCCAAATAACTTGATATTGTTCATTCTTTTCATTTTTTATTATTTCCATAATGGCATTATTAATTCTTCTAGCGCCTTGACTTCCTCCAAATACTAATACAATAGGCATATTTTCATTTAAGCCCATTTTTTTTATAATTTCTTTTTTTTGTTGCTCGCTATAATCTCTTTTCTTTATCTTAACTGGCGTTCCTGTATAAACAACATTTTTAGCATGTTTTATTCTCTCAATGGCTACTTCAAAAGAAACCAAAATCGTATCTGTTTTTTTAGCCAATAGCTTTACTGCCTTTCCGGGAAATGCATTACTTTCGTGTAATAATGTCGGTATTTTCAAATGATGTGCTGCTGATATAGTTGCACCACAAATATATCCCCCTGTTCCTATCACAATATCTGGTTTGAATTCCTTCAATATTTTTTTAGCCTCTCCAAATCCTTTTATTGTTTTAATCATCTTCTTTATATTTTCAATAGAAAGCTTTTTACTTAATCCATAAGCATCAATAGTTTTTAATTCATATCCTGCTCTTGGTACTAAATCATTTTCCAATCCTCTCGTTGTTCCTATAAAAATAATTTTTGAATCTTTTTGTTCTTCTTGTATTTTTTTAGCAATGGCTAATCCGGGATTAATATGTCCAGCTGTCCCCGCAGCCGCTATTACAACTTTCATTCTCTCTCTCCTTTGCTTATATCCATTTTTTATTCTCTTTTAGCTCCCGCTTTTGAAATGTTTAAGAGAATGCCCATTTCACATAGCAATATAAATAATGATGTACCTCCATAACTAAAGAATGGCAATGGCATTCCTGTCGCTGGCATTGATGAAGTTACTACTGCTATATTGATGATTACTTGTATAGCAACTTGTGCTGTTATTCCTATAGCCATTAAACTTCCAAACATATCTGGTGATTTCATTGCAATTAATATTCCTCTCCATATAAATATGGCAAATAATATAATGACAATTGCACATCCAATAAATCCTAATTCTTCACCTAATATAGAAAATATAAAATCATTATGAGGTTCTGGAATATATAAATATTTTTGTTTACTTTCACCGAGTCCTGCACCAAATAATCCTCCTGAACCAATGGCATATAAACTCTGTATAACTTGCCAACCACTTCCTGTTGCATCCTTCCACGGATCTAAAAAGGTAGTTACTCTCTCTAATCTATATGGCTCTAATAAAATTAATGCAACTATTCCGGGAATTCCAACTACTGCTCCTGTTACAAGGAAATGCCAAAATTTGCATCCTGCAATTATCATCATAATTGCTACAATTCCGATAATAATTATAGAAGCACTAAAATGTGGCTCTACTAATAATAACCCAATAATTGGAACTAGTAATAGTAGATGCTTTATAAAACCTTTTCCATATTTATTTAATTCATCTCTATTTTTTACTAATATTGCTGCAAAAAATATGATCATTAACAGTTTTGCCATTTCAGATGGTTGAATAGACAATGTATCTGTTACATAAATCCATCGTTTTGCTCCATTTACTGTTCTACCAATAAATAATACTGCTAACAATGCTAAAAATGCAATTATATAGGCCAATTTATAATATTTTTGATAAAATCGATAATCTATATTAGAAATCACCCACATCATGAATAAACCAGCTACTGCAAAAATTGCTTGTTTGTAAAAATAAGAATAACTATTTCCACTTTCTGAAAGTGCTGATGGTGAACTTGCTGAAAGTAGCATAATCAATCCAATTGATAACAATAATAATATAGTTATCAGCAATGTAAAATCTATTGGGTTTTTTAGAAAGCTTGAAAAACTCTTGCCTTTCTTTTTTACCATTCTTTCTATCATTCCTTTCTCAAAACAAAAACTACATGTTTAATAATTTTTGATCTTTTAACTATGTTTACATGTCGTGTCCTTGTTTGTATACCAATTGCACATAAGCAAAATTATGTACAATGATTGATATTATAGGAAAGCACTTTCCCATAATTGAACAAATCTGGTTGGAAAAGAATTTATTTTTTCAACCTTTTCTTTTGTCCTTTTCATTATACTTGCTTTTCTTATTGTATAGAAAAAATCTACTTTTATCTTGATCTTATATTGATTTTTTCGTATACAACAAGTTTAAGTTTCTTCTATTCGTGAAATACTGCATAGCCATCTTCACATCTATGCATACCTTTCTTATATTATCTTTAGTCCAATGATACATAATACTAATGTTATAATGCTAAATACTACTACTACTTTGTTTTCTTTCCATCCAGATAATTCAAAATGATGATGTAATGGCGCCATTTTAAAGAATCGATTTCCTGTTTTTTTAAAGTATACTACTTGAATAATAACAGATATTGTTTCTAAAACTGGTACTAATGCAATAACAAGTAATAATAATGGCATTTTTAAATATAATGCTAATCCTGATATAACGCCTCCTAACATTAGAGATCCCGTATCTCCCATAAAGACTTTTGCTGGATGAATGTTAAACATTAAAAATCCTAAAACACATCCAATAACAATGCTTGCAAATAACGATACTTCATAAACTTGTAAAGTAATTCCTATAATAGCAAGACAAGTAATGATAATAACACATACACTAGAAGATAATCCATCTATTCCATCTGTTAAATTAACTGCATTTGTTGCACCTAATATAACTAGAATAGCAAAAGGTATATACAAATAAATTGGTATATCTATATACATTTTTGCAATTGGAATATATGTTTCTGTTCCTAGTTTTAATCCATATACTAGATATGCTACATAGGTTACTGAAATAATTAATAACCCTATCATTTTATAACTAGGTTTTAACCCTTTCGTATTTTTCAATACTAACTTCTTAAAGTCATCTATAAATCCAATCAATCCAAATCCTATTGTCAGTAATAATATAGGTAATATTTTGTTTGCTATTTCTTTATTGTCATTTATTGACAGCCATATATAAATTCCTGTCACCACTACAATCATAGCTATAATTATGATAATTCCACCCATAGTAGGTGTTCCTTGTTTTTTCAAATGAGATTGTGGTCCATCATCTCTTTCTATTTGTCCTACTTTCAATTTTTTAAGTATTGGTATAATCATACATCCTAAAATAATAGATATTACAAATGAAATGATTAATGTCTTTACTTCAAGTATCAATTTAATCAACCTTTCTTTCGTTTTTATTTTTCTTTGTTTTTGTTACATTATTTAATTCTTCTATAATTTCTTTAACTATAATTCTTTCATCAAATGGATATTTTTTTCCATTAATTTCTTGATATGGTTCATGTCCTTTTCCTGCCAAAATGATAATGTCCCTTTTGGTTGCCATTTTTATAGCTTCTTTTATAGCTTCCACTCTATCAACAATAACTTCATATTTTCCATTTGTTTTTTTGATTCCTTCTTCAATTTGCTCTACTATTTTTTCTGGATCCTCTGTTCTTGGATTGTCTGAAGTAATAAATGTAAAATCAGCAATTCTTCCTGATATTTCTCCCATAATTGGTCTTTTACCAGAATCCCTATCGCCTCCACATCCAAATACACATATAATTTTTCCTCTTGTATAACTCTTTGTTGCTTGAAGTATATTTTCCAAACTTTCTGGTGAGTGTGCATAATCTATCATAATTGGTATTTCTCTCTTATTGTCTACTAATTCTGATCTTCCCGGTACTCTAACTTCTAGTAATGCTTCTTTTACCTTTTCAGGATCCACACCAAATTTTTGTGCAACACAAATTGCTGCTAATGAATTATATACACTAAATCTACCTGGTATTCCTGTTTTTACTCTCTCATTTTTATCTTTTATTTTTACTTTAAAATCTACATATGAATTTGTAATGGTAATATCTTTAGCCAATACATTTGCATAATTGTCAATTCCATAAGTAGTTATATTACTTTCTGGAAATAATCTTGGTATTTTTGCACCATATAAATCATCTGTATTAACAATTCCAGTTTTACACATCTTAAATAATTTTAGTTTTGATTGAAAATAATCTTGCATATCTGGATGTTCTTTTGGACTAATATGATCTTCTGAAAAATTTGTAAATAAAACGATATCAAATTCGCATCCTTCAACTCTATTTAATTTTAAGCTTTGTGAAGAAACTTCCATAACTACAACTTCAACACCTTCTTTTACCATTTCAGCAAAAATTTGTTGTAATTCTAAACTTTCTGGTGTTGTTCTATCACTATCTTTTAATTTTTTTCCATTTATATATGTCGCTATTGTCCCTATTAAACCAACTTTTTTACCTGCTTTTTCTAAAATCTCTTTAATCATAAATGTTGTTGTTGTCTTTCCTTTTGTTCCTGTAACTCCAATCAATTTAAATTTTCTTGAAGGATGATTATAAAAATTATCTGATACAATTGCTAATCCTTCTCTTGTATCTTTGGCCATCACAACTGTTACACTATCTGGTATTTTCATTCCCTTTAGATTACATCCTTCTTGTATCATAATAGCTGTTGCACCATTTTCAATTGCATTTTCTACATATTGATGTCCATCTGTTGAAAATCCTTGTATTGCTACAAATAGATATCCCTCTTTTACATTTTTTGAATTATTTTCAATTCCAGATATCTCAATATCTAAATTTCCTTTTACTTTTAGGTTATTTAAACCTGCTAACATATTTTTTAATTCCATTTTTTTCAATCCTTTCGATTATTAATACTTGAATTTTGCAAATTATTCCATTTAATCTTTCATATTATATAACTAAATTTACTTTTTGTATAGGGTTTTTACACTTTTTTACTCTTAATCTCTAATATTCTATAATTACTTTACTTTGTTCATTTACTGTTATCCCGCTACTTGGAATTTGATTTTTAACATATGTATTTTCTTTATCTATTTCCTCATCTTCTATAAAAATTTCTAAATGATTTTCTTTAAGAATTTGTTCAGCTTCTTTTAATGTTTTTCCCATGATATCTGGTACTTGAACTTGACTAATTGTCTCTTCATTATCTTCTTCTAATACTTGTTTATTGACTTCTAAATATGGTAATATTTCACTAAAAATCTGCCCACCTACAGGTGCTGCAACTCCACCTCCTTGATGTCCCCCTTCACCTGTTGGATTATATAGAGTAACTAAGACAACAACTTGTGGATCATCAATTGGTGCTACTCCACAAAAAGAAGTTACATATTTGTTAGTATTAACACCATCTTCTGAAGTTCCTGTTTTTCCTCCTATTCTATATCCTTCAACTTTTGCATTTTTTCCTGTTCCTTCTGATACAACACTTTCCATCATGCTTAATACTTTTTCTGATGTTTCTTTTGAAATAACATTATCCCCTTTTTCTACTGGAACTTCTGTAATTTCTTTTGTTTCACTATTAATAATTTGTTTGACTACTCTTGGTTTTATACTTGTTCCCCCATTAGCAATACTTGATACTGCTGTTGCTAATTGTATTGGTGTAATTTCAAATCTTTGACCAAAACTAATGGTTGCTAATTCTACAGGTCCAGCTTTTTCTTTTGCTAAGAAAATACTTCCTGCTTCTCCCGGCAAATCAATTCCTGTTGTTTGTAGCAATTTAAATTTTTGTAAATATTCATAATATTTCGTTACTCCCATTTTTTGTCCCAATCCAATAAAAACTGGATTACAAGAATTCATCAATGCCTGTCTTAAACTCTCTGATCCATGTGGTCTATAATATCTCCAGCATTTTATTCGAACCCCTGCAACTTCTATTCCTCCTGTACATGAAAATTCTCCTTCATTATCTGTATCTGTTATTCCTTCCTCTAATGCTGCAGAAGCTGTAATTAGTTTAAAAACAGAACCGGGCTCATAAGTATCTGCAATTGCCTTATTTCTCCATACAGATTGTAATTGGATTGTTTTTTCTTGCTGTTCTAAAGAATCCCAACTTGATTTTAATTCTTCCGTAAATGGTTCATATGGTTCATTTAAGTTATAATTTGGATAATTTGCCATTGCCAAAATATCTCCATTTTGCGGATTCATAACAATAACACTACCACCATCTGTACATACATTATCAATACATGCTTCCTCCAAATATTTTTCAACAATTGATTGTATGGTTAAATCAATTGTTAATACCAAATCATTTCCATCTACTGCTGATATATAGTTTTCTCCTTCTTCTCCAATTTCTCCACCTCTTGCATCTGTATGTTTTTGTATAGCCCCTTGTTTTCCTTTTAATTGCTCGTCATATTTGGCCTCTATTCCATCTAGACCTTGATTATCACTTCCACAAAATCCAATTACTTGTGATGCAAAATTATTATATGGGTAATATCTTTTGGTATCCTCATCTATATTAATTCCATTTGTTATATTATTTTCTTCCATCCACTTTCTAAGTTTATCTGTTTCATCCTTATCCACCTTTTTCACAATGGTTTCTATTGAACTTCTTTTCTTTACCTTCTTTAAGACAGTTTCATAATCCAATTCAAATATACTAGCTAAAGCCATTGCTACTTTTTCTTTACTCTCATCAGAAATATTGGTTGGATTTACAGTAACCGTTTCTACTGTACTACTAACTGCTAATATATTATTTCCTGTTGCATCATAAATAGTTCCTCTTTTAGGATTGATTTTTCGATCTAAGGTTTGTTGCTCATAAGCCAACTGAGACAATTCTTTTCCTTGTATTAATTGTATATATCCAATTCTAACCATTAAACAAATCATAATTAGAAAACATATGAACAACGTATTTCTCATTTTCTTTTTACTAGTTAGTTTTATTTCATTCATAAAAACACCTCTAATAATATTTATTAGAGGTGTCTATTTTTATGCATTTTAGAACATTAAGGACATGCTAAAATGTTTCAATTATCTATTAAAAATTTTATCAACAAAATTCTCAAACCAATTTTTATTTTCATTGATTTCTACTTTTTCTGTAGCCGTTTCTATATAATCTTTTTTAGGTAAATTAACATATACAGTTTGCTTATTTGTTAATTTTTGCATTCCTAGTTTTTCTTTTGCTTGTTTCTCTATATTACTTAAATTTAAACTATTTTCTATTGTTACTTGTAACTGTTCATTTTCTTTTTGTAAAGAGGATACTTCTGTTTTTAATGTTTGCATTTCGTTAAATTTTTCATTTATTTTGGTGTTTCTATAACTTATGGTAAATAACACTGCAAAAATAGCTAATACCAATAATGTTGCTTTTCTATGTTTCATTTTTTGTTCTTTTGATATTTTTATTTCCTGTCTTGGTAAATCTTTGACAAGTTTTATATTTTCTTTTCTTTTTTCTCTTCTCTCATTAGGCTCTATTTTTCTAGGACTTGTTTCATATTGATATCTAGCTGCCATAAGTTATTTCACCTCCTCTTTACTTTTGTTATATCTTTTCGAAAATTCTTAATTTTGCACTTTTACTTCTAGAATTTTCTTCTTGCTCTTCTTTCGTTGCAATAATTGGTTTTTTATTAATGATTTTTCCTAAAGATTTTGCTCCACACACACAATATGGTAAATCACTTGGACATGTACATTTCCCTTTTGCTTCTATATAGGCATTTTTAACTGCTCTATCTTCTAATGAATGAAATGTAATAACACATAATCTTCCTTGTGGTTTTAAACAATCTATACAATCTTTAATGGTTTTATATAAAGGTTTTATTTCATTGTTTACTTCTATTCTAATTGCCTGAAATGTTCGTTTGGCTGGATGTCCATCATTTTGTTTAGATTTTGGTATTGATTTTTCTATAATTTCTACCAATTCTTTTGTTGTACAGATTGTTTTTTGCTTTCTGTAATCACAAATGTTTTTAGCAATCTGTCTTGAAAATCGCTCCTCACCATATTCATAGATGATATTAGCTAGCTCTTTTTCTGAATAATAGTTTACAACTGTTTTAGCTGTTAATTCTTGACTTTTATCCATTCTCATATCTAGTTCATTTTCACCCAAATAGCTAAATCCTCGATTTCTTTCATCTAACTGATAAGAAGAAACACCTAAATCTAATAAAATTCCATCTACCTTATCTATTTCAAGCTTTTGTAATATTTCTTTCATATTATCATGATTATCATGTACATATTTTACATTTTGATATTCAGATAATCTTTCTTTTGATGCTTTTAAAGCCTCTTCATCTCTGTCTATTCCAATTAATACCCCATTATCTAATAATCTTTTTACAATTTCGATACTATGTCCTGCTCCTCCCATTGTTCCATCTACATAAATTCCGTTTGGTTTTATATTCAACCCTTGTATACATTCTTCAAGCAGAACTGGTTTATGCTCAAATTTCAACTTCACACCTCTTATTATTTGATTATGCTTAAACAACTGGTAATTAGAAAACTACCAGTTGTCTTTATCTTTGTATCTTGTTATTTTTCTTTTGGGTTTTAATTGTTTTTACACTCTTTTGTTAAAAACTTTTGTATTTTTTATTTGTATATTAAAATCTTTTGTACTTTAAAAAATTTATCTTTTGTATTTTTTAAAGCTTTTGTATTTTTATCTTTTGTTTACTTTCATTTTATCTTTTGTACCTTTAACTTTTATATTTTTATCTTTTGTATATTTTTCTTTTGTGTCTATATAAACTTTTTCAAGTTATATACCTAAGTTTGCCATATTTTCAGCTATTTCATCTGCTGATATATCTTCATCGCATTTTTCCCAAATGCTTTTATCCCATATTTCTAGTCTTGTTCCTACACCAATGATGACCACTTCTTTTTCTAAGTTAGCTGCTGTTCTTAAATTATTTGGTATTAAGAATCTTCCCTGTTTGTCCAACTCACATTCAGTTGCTCCTGATAAGAAAAATCTTACAAAGTTTCTGGCATTTTTATCAGATAGAGGCAACAATTTTAATTTTGTCTCAAAATTCAACCATTCTTCTTGTGAAAAAGCAAATAAACATCCATCTAACCCTTTTGTTACGATGAACTTCTCACCCATGTCTTGTCTTAATTTTACTGGCATAATTAATCTGCCTTTAACGTCTAGAGAATGCTCATATTCACCAATTAGCAATGGCTTTCCACCTCATTTCCTTTTCTCACCACTTTGTACCACTTCTCTCCACTTCACTTAGATTTTAATATAACTTTATTTATTTTGCAATACTTTTTTCAAAATTTTTTATATTTTTTATATTTTATTTATATTTTTATTTTTTTCTCTATGAACATTTCGTATTTAAAACGTACCTATATCTAATTATCAGTTCATTCTATTTTGTATAGCAAATTGATATACTTCTGATAAATTAATATGGAGGAAAGTTTATGGATAGTAATGAAAAATATTTAAGAAAAAATATTGGAAGAAAAATTAAATTAGCTAGATCTAGAACAAATTATACACAAGAAAAATTAGCAGAAAAACTTTCTTTGTCAACAAGATATATAAGTCAATTAGAAAGAGGTATTGCTTTTGGAAGTGCAACAACAATTATTAATTTGTGTAAAGCACTTAATATTAGTTCTAACTTTCTTTTTGATGATTTAATAGAATCTGATTCTTCTTCATTTAATGATTTAGTTGACGATAAATTTTTAGAAGCTTATTTAAAATTAAACAACTATAATAAAGAAATTGTTTATTTACTCACTACTCAACTTATAAAAATGCAAGACAATAAAAATAATTATAAAGATTTACTAAAATAAGAATGTCAATGGGGACGGAGAAGAATGACACGATTTTGTTAAAAAATTGTGTCATTCTTCTCCGTCCCCATTGACATTCTTCTCCATCCTCAAATCGTCTTTCTTTTTAATTAATTGTTGTATTGGTGGCACCTGTTCCTACTACTTCTTCCTGAAGTGCACGCCAAGTGTTACATCCAACAATTCCGTCTACTGCCAAACCTCTAGTTCTCTGGTACTCTCTTACTGCATTTTGTGTAGCTGCACCAAATATACCATCTAATCCATTTGTACGATATCCTAATGTATTTAAATCATCTTGTGCTATTAATACATAGTTACTTAGACTTCCTCTCTTTAATTGAGGATATCCACCTGTACTACAAGCTGGTGAACCAAATCTTTTATCGAAATGTACCCATGTAGGTGTTAAAGAAATTGGCTCTACATATGTCCATACACCTGAATTATTAGCACTATTCCAAAGAACTCTTCTTCTTTCAGCCGATAATGTCTGCCCTACATCAAATGCTACTCCTGCATAATGTTGTGACTTTGCTCACACAGTTGAACCACTTTTGATTATCATGCAAAAGATAATTGATTTTGGCGTTGTTAAACTTCAGTCGCCATCAAGTCGACGTACTTATGTACGCCTCGTTGATGTCTCCTTCGTTTGCCTAGCCAAAATACAATTCTTTTTTGCACTTGTACTTTTTATTTTATTATATCAATCTACTTATATCTATTTTTAATTCAAATTTTGCAGATTTATCATGATAAATGTAAATTTTATTAATTAGCATATTTAATATTGCTTTATCTGGTACTTCCGCTTCTATAATTTGATTAAAATAATCTATTGTTTGTTTTACTTTTTCTTGTTTTGTTTCTAAATCCTCATTTTGTAGTTCTTTTAATTTCTTTTTTGCTTTTTCAATTTCTTTATATTTTTCTTCTTCTAAACTTTTATATGTATTTTCTATAAATTCCTTTTTGTCTTTTGAAGAACTTGCTATTTCTTTTATTCTCTGTGATATTAAAACTTTATATTCTGCTTCCAAATTCTTTAAATTGTTTTTTTGTTCTTCAAGATTTTTCTTTTTGCTAGATTTATATTCGTTAAGCTTTAAATTATTTATTTCTGAAATATAATTATCTCTTAATAGTATCAAGAAATTTTTAAAATTAGCAAGTAAAATATCTTCTCTTACATTATGACATACACATCTTGACTTACCATATTTCCTATAAGCCACGCATTCATATAATTTTTTAGGGACATATCCTTCTCTTTGACTTCTAACTCTTGCTACTCCTGTAACACTACCGTTTGCATTCTCCACATCTTAAAAATCCACCAAATATATAGTCTCTTTTTTTCTTTGTGTAAATACTAGAATTTTTTACTCTTTTTTTCATCATTTCTTGCACTCTTTCAAATTGTTCTTTTGATATAATCGCCTCATGATGATTTTTAAATATGTATTGATTTTCTCTTTTTACTTTTTTGCCTTGTTTATGAATATCTTTTCTTTCTGTTTTATGTGTTATAAGTGTTCCTATATAGATTTCGTCTTTTAAAATTCTTTTTACCATATAAATATCCCACTTTTTTTTGACCGGCTTTTTATAAGTTTTCCCTTTCTCTTTTAAATTTCTTTCTATTACCTGTGATGGTGTTAAAAAGTCATATTCAAAATTTAGTTTATGGCAAATCTTTCTCATTCCTAAGCCTTGCTCATATAAATCAAATATGGTTGTTATAGTTTCTCTTACACTTTCATCAACTATTAATTCACCTTTTTTAGCAGTTTTTAAATATCCAAATTTTGTGCCTTGAAGTAATATTCCCTTTTCTAATTGTTTGTGCATACCAATTTTTACTTTTTTTGATACTTCTTTTACATATCTTTCATTAAACCAAGTGGAAAGACCTAGTAAATCATCATCTCCTTCTAATAAATTAAATTCTCCAAAAGTATCCTTAGTTAGTATTAAATTTACATTTTTCTCTTTTAATTCATCAATAAATGTAAGTGTTCTGCTACCTTTACGACCGATTCTTGATAAATCTTTTGCTAGAATAATATCTACTTTTCCATCATCAATATCTTGTAGCATTTTACTAAATTCCGGTCTTTCATTATTTGAAATATATCCAGATACATTATCATCAATGTAATATTTAGATATACTCCAACCTTGAGAATCAGCATATTCTTTCGCTAGTTCCATCTGTGCATTTATACTACTATATCTACTTTTGTTATCATCTTTACTTAACCTACAGTAACATACAATTTTCAATATATTTATCCTTTCCGAAGATAAGTATGTTTGCGCTTTTAGATTATCTATATTTTATCTTCTTTTCAGAACAATAGCAACATGATTTGTATACTCTAACATTTTAGTTCACTAATATGTTACGTCATTGTTCGTGTGCCAAATTTATGAAATAAATTTGTGTACCATGTGTATATATATCAGAAAAGTTATTCTAACTTTTCTGATATATAAATACAATCTTTTTATCTCTTATCTTTACTTTTTTTCATAATTTAGCATTTCTTTTATAATTTTTATAGTTTCATTTTCTCCACTAACAAATATTGTTATATTTGAATAATGTTTTTTTAAGTCATTAATTTCTTTTATAATTTTTAAATCTTCTTGCTCTGATTTCTTAATATATATTTGAAGCATTTCATCTTTTTCAAATTTATATTTTTGAATTTTCATACACATCACTTACCTTTTTCACTAATATATATTAAGAACTTTTCTTTTACATTCCTTTTAATTTATTTAAAAAACAAAAAACAAGAAAAAAAGCTAGATTTCTCTAACTTAAATTTCTTGCTTTCCAATGCTAACAGTAAATTTTTTATCCACTTTAAATCTTCTTTTGTTAAAGAATTATATCTACATTCATTTTTTCAATTTTTTAATACATACTTTTAGAGCTATATAATCTCCATGTATATCTGAAATAATGGCTATTTTTCAGATTTTGTTTAATTCTTGCAACATTAATTTTCTATTAGCGTATTTAATTTTATATTCTTCTACTATTTTTTCTACAAGTTTTTCACCATTTTTTAATGTCTTCATATGCTGTAATATTTTTCTTACACCTTCATAATTTCTCTGTCCAGTAAATTTAGCCTTTTCATTTACTATTTTTTGATATTCTTCTAATAGCTGTTTTTCAAACTCTTTTTTTAAATACTTTTCATATTTAACTACTATTTCAAATAATGGTGTGGACATAACGGAATAATACAATTTTTCATAATATTGCTCTTCAATGTATATTTGTCTTAAATCATCTCTATGATAGACATCTCCATTACTTTCCAGAATTTTTATAATATCATCTCTCATATTTTTCCATTGTTCTTCTGTATATAAATCTTTTAATTTTTTATAATATTTAAAACTACCTCTACTATATTTAAATAACGTTTCTTCTACTAAATTTTTATATTTTTCTTTCTGATTATGTTCTTTATATATCGATAATAATTCTTCTATATAGTATGTTACTGTTCCATAATGACCTCGTTTTAGTGCAATTTTCATTCCCTCTTTTAATAATTTTTCTACTTTATCTATATTTTCATTTTTTCTTTCTATATCAATTAACATTCTTCTAATAGGAACATAATAGATATTTTCTTTTATTGTTTTTATTGCTTCTTTATCCATACCTAACTGATACAATAATGCTATTTTAGTTTTTATCAACTCTTCCAATTTATATTCTGAATAATGGTCTTCTTGTTGTTCTAACTCTTGTATTTTTTCATCTATTATTTTTAATCTCTCATTTACAAATTTATCTTCTATAAAATGTTCATCTAATACTTTTTCAATCCCATCAGAATAATCACCTAAGGTATCATTTTTTATTGATTCAATAATCCAATTAAAAATCTCTTTTATAACGCTGTCGTTTTTGCACTTTTCTAATATTTTTTCTATAACTTCTACACATTCGCTTTCTACATAGCTTGTAGTACCATCTGAGTCATCTATCGGTAAATCTGGAAGTTCTTCTAATATTAAACTTGCTATCCAAAATGGTGCTTGATATTCATTATGTTTTATTAGATTATTTGCTTCTTGTATATAATCATACATCGCATTTGAAAATTTATACGTTTCATTATATTCGATAAAACCTTTTCTCCCTATTGCCTGATAAATACTTTGAGCTATTCTTTTTTCATATACTTTTTTTGGGGTCTTTTCAAAATATTGTACAAAATGGCTTCTAAATTCATTTTGAAAATCAAAGTTTTCGTATATTTTTTCTAAAATAAATTCTTTAATTTCATTTTCTGATATTTTATCTAGTATTTTATCATAATTATCCGTATTTCTTATTATTTTCTTACTTTCAATTTTTCCATCATTTTCTAGATAATAGAGAAGTGCCACCATATGCTTGCAATTATTTTCTTCTGCATAAGGACAATCACAATCCATATCTTCTACATTTCCATTGTCATCAATTTCTATCTGTACCTCATATATTTCTGTACCATATACTAATCCTTCATAATGATTACCATTTCTAGTAACATCATGCACAGAATCTTCTAAATAATAATTGTACCCTCTTTGTAAAATCTTTTCTTCAAATAATTTTTCAAAATTAATCTTCATATATTACTCCAATTTTACTTTAATATTATCCAATTTTTGTTTTTACCTATCTATCTGGTATGCTCTTCTAGGCAATTAATCTTATTTGAACTTATGCAATTTTTGCATAAGTTCATTTTTCATATTGCTTTTATTAAATCATTTCACCATTATTTATTACTTTATATTATTAATTTTCACTACTTTCTATTAATTTATCAAAATCAGATTTGTATAATTTATCTTGTACTACTCTGTACTTTTCAAATTCTGTTAACGCTTTTTCTTTTGCAATTTCATGAGATATTTTACCAGCATCTTTTAAAACATCTCTATCATCTGATAATAAATATTTATCTATTCTGTTTGCCCAGTCTTGCATAGTCATTGGAATATTTCTTTTTGCTCTTGCCTCAGCTAGATCTAAGAAAGCTGAAACAATAAGTTCTAATTGTTCTAGTTCTTCTTTTCTTAAGTAATTTTTAGCAATAACTACATCTGTTTCTAATATTTTACCATTTGGAGAATTTTTCCAATTAGTTAAGTTCATATGTTCTTTTGTATGGTCTGCTCTATTATAAATTATCTCTGCTGCTGTTTGATGAGTTACTGCATAGTGCATCTTATTTTGAACTTTTTTAAAAAATTTGATTGTTGTAGGAGATTTACTATCATAATCGATAGAGGTTGCATATATATCTGTTATTTTTTGGTAAAATCTTCTTTCTGATAATCTTATTTCTCTAATTTCTGCAAGTAATGATTCGAAATAATCTTCATCAAAAAATGTTCCATTTTCCATTCTTTTTTTATCTATAATATATCCTTTTTTTGAAAACTCTTTTAATACATTTGTTGCCCATCTTCTAAATTGAATTGCTCTATCTGTATTTACTCTATATCCAACAGAGATTACTGCATCTAAATTATAGTAATTTGTTTTATATTTCTTTCCATCTGAAGCAGTTGTCAAATAATTTTTGACAACTGAATTTTGTTCCAATTCTAGTTCTTTAAAAATATTACTTAAATGATAACTTATATCTTGTTTTGATGTATTATACAATTCTCCTAATGCTTTTTGAGTAAGCCATAAATCTCCATCTTCAAATCTTACTTCAATTCCTTTTTCTTCTTTTTGTTGTTCAAATATCAGAAATTCTGCTGAACTACTTCTTATATATAAATTTTTATTGCTCATTTTAAAATCCACCTTTATTTATTTGCCATATATTATCAAACTTTTGTTCTTTTGTCAATCAGTTTACATCCAATTATTATAAACTTTTCCAAAAAATAGTTACTACTCAGCCCTAAAAACATCAAAAGGTAGCCCAAGTTAGTTAAATAACTATACTAAGGTTACCTTTTTCT
>CALXJU010000064.1 GCA_944388705.1 uncultured Clostridia bacterium | reverse complement strand
TATGATATAGTAAAACAAGAAGCAAAAGTATCATTTAATGATGATAGTATATATATAGAAAAATTCATAGAAAACCCAAGACATATTGAAATTCAAATATTAGCAGATGAACATGGAAATTGTATACACTTAGGAGAAAGAGATTGTTCAGTACAAAGACGTAATCAAAAAATCTTAGAAGAAACTCCAAGTAGTGTTATTTCTGACAAAACAAGAAAGAAAATGGGAGAAGTAGCAGTAAAAGCAGTAAAAGAAATCGGATACAGTAATGCAGGAACAATAGAATTTTTAGTAGATAAAAATCAAGACTTTTACTTTATGGAAATGAATACAAGAGTTCAAGTAGAACACCCTGTAACAGAAATGGTAACAGGAATAGATATAATAAAAGAACAAATAAAAATAGCAAGTGGAGAAAAATTAGAATATGAGCAAAAAGATATAAAAATTTCAGGACATAGTTTAGAAGTAAGAGTAAATGCAGAAAATCCAAGCAAAAATTTTATGCCATGTCCAGGTTTAATTACAGGACTTCATCTTCCAGGAGGAAATGGAGTAAGAGTAGATACTGCAATATATGCAGGATATACAGTACCACAAAATTATGATTCAATGCTTGCAAAAATTATTGTACATGGAAAAACAAGAAATGAATCAATTGCAAAAATGAAAAGTGCAATTGCAGAACTTGTAATAGAAGGAATTGACACAAATAGAGATTTCTTATATCAAATCTTAGAAAACAAAAATTTTGTAGAAAACAAATATGATACATCATTTATAAAAAAAGAATTCAATATGTAAGGAGAAAATATGAAAGGTTTAAAAATAGGAGATTTAGTTTCTAAATATCCAATAATGCAAGGTGGAATGGGAGTAGGAGTTTCAATGCATAAATTAGCAGGAAATGTTGCTAAAGAAGGTGGAATTGGAATAATTTCAACAGCAGATATTGGATATCAAGAACCAGAATTTAGTAAATCACCAATGGAAGCAAATTTAAAAGCAATAAAAACGGAAATAGAAGAAGCAAGAAAAATTGCTCCAAAAGGAATAATTGGTGTAAATGTAATGGTTGCATTAACAAATTATGCAGAAATAGTAAAAGAATGTGTAAAAAATAAAATAGATTTAATAGTATCAGGAGCAGGTCTTCCAAAAGATTTACCATCATTTATAAAAGGAACAAAAACAAAAATTGCTCCAATAGTATCATCAGGGAGAGCAGTAAAATTGATTTCAAAAATGTGGATTTCAAAATATGATTATGCACCAGATATGATTGTAGTTGAAGGACCAGAAGCAGGCGGACATCTAGGATTTAAGCCAGAAGAACTTGTAGAAGAAAATAAACCTAAATTAGAAGATATTACAAAAGATGTTTTGCAAGAGGTAGAACAAATAGAAAAAGAGTCTGGAAAAGATATTCCTGTAGTAGTTGCAGGAGGAATATTTGATGGAAAAGATATTGCAAAATATTTGAAATTAGGAGCATCTGGAGTACAAATTGCATCAAGATTTGTTGCAACAGAAGAATGTGATGCTTCACAAGAATTTAAAGAAGCATATGTAAAAGCTAAAAAAGAAGATATAAAAATAATTAAAAGTCCAGTCGGAATGCCAGGTAGAGCAATTAGAAACGAATTTATAAAAAAGGTTGAACAAGGAAAAGAAAAAATAACAAAATGTTATAATTGTATAAAAACTTGTAATCCAGCAGAAACACCATATTGTATAACAAAGGCATTAGTAAATGCAGTAAAAGGAAATGTTGATGAAGGATTAATTTTTTGCGGAAGTAATGTAGATAAAATTAACAAAATTGTTAAAGTAAAAGAATTAATGCAAGAATTAGTACAAGGTGCAGAAGCTGAACTTTGTAAACAATAAAACTTTAAGAGGTGAATAAATTGGTAATTGATAAAATTAAAAAAGTAAATAAAGCCGAAAAAAGTGTTAAAAATGAAAAAGCATCTGATATGTTAATTGGAAAATGGGTCAAATGCGATAAATGTAAAGAAATACTATATAAAGAAGATGTTCACAAAAATTTTAGTGTGTGCCCTAATTGTGGTAAACATTTTAGATTATCAGCTAGAAGAAGAATTAAACAGATTGCTGATGAAGGAACATTTGAAGAAATTGGAGCAGATATTTTAACAAAAAATCCATTAAATTTTGATGGATATATGAAAAAAATTACATCATTAAAAGAAAAAACAAAAATTGAAGAAGCAGTTAAATGTGGTACTTGTGAAATAAATGGAGAAAAAGTAGTTTTAGCAGTAATGGATGGAAACTTTATGATGGGAAGTATGGGAAGTGCAGTAGGAGAAAGAATTACTCTTGCAATTGAAACTTCAATAGAAAAAAGATTACCATTAATAATATTTTGTGTTTCTGGTGGTGCTAGAATGCAAGAAGGTATAGTTTCTCTTATGCAAATGGCTAAAACATCTTCTGCACTTGCTAAACACAATGAAGCAGGATTATTATATATTTCAGTACTAACAGACCCTACAACAGGTGGTGTTACTGCAAGTTTTGCAAGTTTGGGAGATATTATTTTGGCTGAACCTGATGCTCTTATTGGTTTTGCAGGCCCTAGAGTTATTGAACAAACAATTAAGCAAAAACTTCCAGATGGTTTCCAAAGGTCAGAGTTTCTTTTGGAACATGGTTTTATAGATAAAATTGTTGAGAGAAAAGATATGAAAGATACTTTATATAATTTGTTAAAACTTCATTCATTGAAATAGTTGTTGTACAAATTTATATATAACTATTTCGCAAGTCGAAACATAGCTGGGGCGTTCGTACCAGGGTCGACTTTGCTCAATAGTTATATATAAATTTGTTTGAAAAATATAGATAAAGAAAGAAGGAGTGTCCATTTGATGAAAAAATTTACCAAATGGAGGAGTACTTTTGTAAAGGAGTTGAGAAAATGTCACAGATATCAGCATGGGATAGGGTTACACTTGCAAGAATGCCTGAAAGGCCTAAAGCATTAGATTATATTAATGAAATATTTACAGATTTTATAGAATTACATGGCGATAGAAATTTTGGAGATGACAAGTCAATTGTTGGAGGAATTGCAAGATTAAATGATATGCCTGTTACAGTAATAGGCGAACAAAAAGGTAAAAAAGCTAAAGAAAATATGGAAAGAAATTTTGGAATGCCTAATCCAGAAGGATATAGAAAAGCTTTAAGATTGATGAAACAAGCAGAAAAATTTAATAGACCAATTATTACTTTTATAGATACACCAGGTGCATACCCTGGAATGGGAGCAGAAGAAAGAGGTCAAGGAGAAGCAATTGCCAGAAGTATGATGGAAATGGCAAACTTAGAAGTTCCAATAATATGTGTTGTAATTGGAGAAGGCTCAAGTGGAGGAGCATTAGCTATAGCAGTTGGAGATAAAATTGTTATGCTAGAAAATGCAGTATATTCAATACTTTCACCAGAAGGGTTTGCAAGTATTTTATATAAAGATTCTAGTAAAGCAAAAGAAGCAGCAGAAAATATGAAAATAACAGCAGAAGACTTGAAAAAATTAAATATTATAGATAAAATAATAGATGAACCAGATGGTGGAGCTCAAGAAGATTTTTCAACAGTTGCAAAAGATTTAAAACAATATATAGTAAAAGAAATTAAAGAATTACAAAAATTTTCAAAAGAAGAATTAGTTGAAAAAAGATATGAAAAATTTAGAAGAATGGGAAATTAGGAGGAAATAAAAAAATGATTTTATCAGGAAAAAAAGTTGTAATAATGGGAATTAGAAACAAATGGAGTATTGCTTGGGGTGCTGCTCAATCAGCATATGAACAAGGTGCTGAAGTAATATTTACTTGTGGGTCTATGGAAAAAATAGAAAAAGTAAAAGAATTAACAGATGAAATTCCAAATTCAAAAGTATATGCTTGTGATGCAAGTTCAGATGAAAGCATAAGACAATGCTTAGAACAAATTAAACAAAATCATGGTAAAGTTGATGGAATTTTACATGCAATTGCACATGCTAATACTGAAGATTTAAGAAATGACTTTATATTAACTTCTAGAAGTGGTTATGCACATGCTTGTGATGTTAGTGCATATTCTTTAGTTGCAACAGTTAGAATTGCAAAAGAATTAGATTTATTAAATGATGGTGCAAGCATAGTTTCATATACATATTATGGTGCAGAAAAAGCAGTTGAAGGATATAATGTAATGGGTGTTGCAAAAGCAGCTCTTGAATCAAGTATTAGATATCTTGCTAAAGATTTAGGAAAAGATGGAATGAGAGTTAATGGAATTTCAGCAGGTCCTATAAAAACTCTTTCAGCTAAAGGAATAAAAGATTTTAATACAATTTTAGATGTTGTTGAAGAAAAAGCAGCATTACATCAAAATGTTACTCCTAAACAAGTTGGAGATGCTACAAGTTTCTTGTTTAGCAATTTATCTTCAGCTATTACAGGTGAAATTATTCATGTTGATAATGGCTTCTCAATTGTTGGAGTTTAATATGTTGAATATAAAAATAAAAGGTCATAGTATTGATTGAAAAATCGTACTATGGCTTTTTTCTTTAAGCATTTTAATTAATGA
>CALXJU010000063.1 GCA_944388705.1 uncultured Clostridia bacterium | reverse complement strand
ATATGAACATCTCTTAATTGGTCAAATGTTACATTTCCAGGAGCACCCATCATCAAATCTTGAGCTTTACTATTTAATGGAAATGCAATAACATCTCTTATAGTTTCAGAACCAGTTAAAAGCATTAACATTCTATCAATTCCAGGTGCAATACCTGCATGAGGAGGAGCACCGAATTGAAAAGCATTAAATAAAGCACCAAATTTTTCTTCAATATGTTCTTTTGAATATCCTGCAATTTCAAAAGCTTTAATCATTATATCAATATCATGATTTCTAACTGCACCAGAAGAAAGTTCAACTCCGTTGCAAACAATATCATATTGGTATGCCAAGATATCTAAAGGCTCTTTAGTCATTAATGCATCTAGACCTCCTTGAGGCATAGAAAAAGGATTATGACTAAATTCAACTTGATTTCTTTCATTTAATTCAAACATTGGAAAATCTATAATCCAACAGAAACTAAATACTGATTCATCAATTAAATTTAAACGTTTTCCAAGTTCAGTACGAATTTGACCTGCAAAATCATTTGCTCTTTTTTCATTATCTGCAATAAAGAATATTGTATCACCATATTTTAAATTTGCTAGAACAAGTAATTCCTTTTTCATGTCATCTGGAATGAATTTATCAATAGGACCTTTGTATGATAAATCTTCTTCAACTTCTAAATATCCAAGCCCTCCCATACCAATTGATGTAGCAAATGCAAGCATCTTCTCATGAAAACCTTTAGACATATCTGCATGAACTTTTATTGCTCTAACAGTTCTATTAATAAAAGGTTTAAAAGTACATCTTTGGAAAAATTCTGTAACATCTATTATAAATAAAGGATTTCTTAAATCAGGTTTATCAGTCCCATATTTAACCATAGCATCTTTATAAGAAATTCTAGGAAAAGGATATTGAGAAATCTTTTTATCAGAAAATTTCTTAAAAGTATTATAAATTACAGGTTCCATTACGTTAAAAACATCTTCTTGTGTTGCATAAGACATTTCCATATCTAATTGATAAAATTCACCAGGTGCTCTATCACTTCTTGCATCCTCATCTCTAAAACATGGTGCAATCTGAAAATATTTATCAATTCCAGAAACCATTAATAATTGTTTAAATTGTTGAGGTGCTTGTGGAAGTGCATAAAATTTTCCTGGATGTAATCTACTTGGTACTAAATAATCTCTTGCTCCTTCAGGAGAAGATGTAGTTAAAATTGGAGTTTGTACTTCTAAAAATCCTTGTTCAATCATTTGGCTTCTCAAAAATTGTAAAACTTGAGCACGAAGTATTAAATTATTTTTTAATTTATCACTACGTAAATCCAAAAATCTATATTGTAATCTTAAATCTTCTCTAACATCTTGATTTGAGTTAACTTCAAATGGTAGATTTTTTGTCCTTTTACCTAAAATTTTAATTTCTTCAATAAAAATTTCTACTAATCCAGTTTTTAATTTTAAATTAATAGTATCTTCATCTCTTTTTCGTACAGTCCCAAAAACAGTTACAGAAGATTCAATTGGAATATGTGAAGCAAAATCAACTTCAGATTGTTTTCCAGAAGTTACAACTTGTGTTATTCCATACATATCTCTTATGTCAAGGAATACAACTCCACCGTGGTTACGAATAGTTTGAACAAATCCTGCTATTCTAACCTTTTTTCCAACATCCTCTAAACCAATTTCATTACATGTGTGTGTTTTAAATTCATTCATAACAATACCTCCCATATAGATTTTAGGGCACAAAAAAAGCCCTTGCTAATGCAGGGACGAAATAATCCGCGGTACCACCCAGCTTGAAAATATTAAAATTTTCCTCTCTTAATAAATTGCTCCAAAGTGTTTCATATTTTAGTTTAACTAAAAGGGCTTTCAGCCGGTGACCCTTAATCTCTACTAGCAAGTTCCTAAATATTTTGCTTTGTACTAACGCAAATATTTTTTATGTGTAAATATTTTATATAGTATTTCTAAAAATGTCAAGAGTTATTCGAAAAAACTTGTAATTTTTGTATAAACGCGATATAATATGCAAAAAACATAATTAAGGAGGTCATTATGAAAGTAAGTAAAGAAGAGATATTACATATTGCAAATTTAGCACAATTAGAATTAAAAGAAGAAGAGATTGAAAAATATCAAACAAATTTACAAGAAATATTAAATTTTGCAAATATTGTAAATAATGCACCTGTGGAAGGGTTAGATATAACAATAGGTGCAAATGAAGCTAAAAATGTATTCAGAAAAGATGAAGTAAAAATATTTGAAAATATAGAAGGTTTATTAGAAAATGCTCCAACACAAGAGCAACATATGTTCAAAATACCAAAAGTAATAAACTAATGTATGCAAAAAGAGTAAGGAGGAAAAAGAATGGATATTACAGAATTAACTGTACATGAATTGTTAGGAAAATTAAAAAGTAAAGAATTAACAATAAAAGAAATAAATGAAGCATATGCAAAAAGAATAGAGGAAAAAGAAAAAGATGTAGATGCTTTTGTAACAGTACTTACAGAACAAGCATTAGAACAAGCAGAACGAGTTCCAGAAGATGCAGGAGAATTAGCAGGAATACCAATAGGGATAAAAGATAATATATGTACAAAAGGAATAAAAACAACATGTAGTTCAAGAATGTTAGAAAACTTTGTGTCACCATATGATGCAACAGTAATGGAAAAAATAAATTCTAAAGGAATGATAACATTAGGAAAAATGAATATGGATGAATTTGCAATGGGAGGTTCAACAGAATATTCATATTTTAAGAAAACAAAAAATCCATGGGATTTAAATAGAGTACCAGGAGGTTCATCAGGAGGTTCAGCAGCAGCAGTTGCAGCAAACATGGTACCATGGGCACTTGGAACAGATACAGGAGGAAGTATAAGACAACCAGCAAGTTTATGTGGAGTAGTAGGATTAAAACCAACATATGGACTAGTTTCAAGATATGGAGTAGTAGCATTTGCATCATCACTTGACCAAGTTGGAACATTTACTAAAGATGTTGAAGACTGTGCAATACTTTTAAATGTAATAGCAGGTAAAGATGAAAGAGATTCAACATCAGTAGATGTAGGAGAAAAAGATTATACAAAAGCTTTACAAAAAGATGTAAAAGGATTAAAAATAGGAGTTCCAAAAGAATTCTATGGAGAAGGAATAAATCCTGAAGTTAAAAAATCTTTAGAGCAGGCAATAGAAAAATATAAAGAAATGGGAGCAGAAGTAGAAGAATTTTCATTAGATATTGCAAATTATGCATTAGCAACTTATTATATAATTGCCTGTGCAGAAGCTAGTTCAAATTTAGGTAGATTTGATGGAATTAGATACACATATAGAGCACCAGAAGCAAAAAATCTAAAAGAAATTTATAAAAAATCAAGAAGTGAAGGATTTGGAGCAGAAGTAAAAAGAAGAATTATACTTGGAACTTATGTACTTTCATCAGGATATTATGATGCATATTACAAAAAAGCACAACAAGTACGTACATTAGTAATGAATGAATTTAATAAAGCATTTGAAAAATATGATGTAATCATAACTCCAACATCTCCAACAGTAGCATTTAAAATAGGAGAAAAATCAAATAACCCTATGGAAATGTATTTAGCAGATATATGTACAGTATCAGTAAATATAGCAGGATTACCAGGAATATCAATACCATGTGGAGTAGATAGTCAAGGACTACCAATAGGAATGCAGATAATAGGAAATAAATTTGAAGAAGAAAAAATATTAAAAACAGCATATGCATTTGAACAAGAAATAAACTTTAGAGAAAAATATAAACCACAATTTAAAAAATAAAGGGGAATTTAGTATGGAAAAACATGCAGAAAAAAAGAATAATTTAAAGATAATATTATTACCAATAATATTATTAATCATAGTAGGACTTATATTTTTTGGACATAAAATAATAGAACCTGAAAATCAAGAAAATATACAAATTTCTGAAAATCAAGAGAACCTAGAGAATAATAATTCAAAAGAAGAAAATCAAGAACCAGAACAGGAAGAAACTCCTGAACCAGAGCAGGAAGAAACTCTTGAGCAAGATATATTTGAAAAATATTATATACAAGCAGAAGCCTTAATAGAAAATATGACAATAGAAGAAAAAGTTGGTCAGATGTTTTTAGTGAGATTCCCAGAAAGAGGAGAAATAGAAGAGATAGAAAATTACAAACCTGGTGGTTATATATTGTTTGGAAGAGATTTTAAAAATGAAACAAAAGCATCAATCACAAATAAATTAGCACAGTGCCAAGAAGCAAGCCAAATACCATTAATATTAGGTGTAGACGAAGAAGGAGGCACTGTTGTAAGAGTAAGTAATTATAAAGCATTTAGAAAAAGCAAATTTTTATCACCACAAGATTTATTCAAAAAAGGTGGTTTAGATGCAATAATAAAAGATTCAACAGAAAAAACAACATTATTAAAAAGCTTAGGATTAAATATGAATTTAGCACCAGTGGCTGATGTATCAACAAATTCATCTGATTTTATATATAAAAGAGCATATGGAAAAAATGCAGAAGAAACAGCAAAATATGTGTCTGAAGTAATAAAAACAATGAATAATGATGGAATAATATCAACAATGAAACATTTCCCTGGATATGGAAATAATATAGACACACATACAGGAATTGCAATTGATGAAAGACCATATGAAACATTTGAAACATCAGATTTTTTACCATTTAAAAGTGGAATAGATGTTGGAGCACCAACTATATTAGTTAGTCATAATATTGTAAAAAGTATGGATGAAAATAATCCAGCATCTTTATCAACAAAAATCCATAGCATTTTGAGATATGATTTAGGCTTTTCGGGAATAATCATGACAGATGATTTAGCAATGGATGCAGTAAAAACATATACAGAAAATGGAGAAGCAGCTGTACAAGCAGTATTAGCAGGTAATGATATGATAATTTCTTCTGATTTTAAAACACAAAGACAAGAAGTTTTAAATGCAATTTCAGAAGGAAAAATAGACGAAGAATTAATAGATATGGCTGTTAGAAGAATTTTAGCATGTAAATATGCATATGGAATTATCAAATAAAGGAGGCAAATAAATGTCAAGAGAAGAGTATGAAATAGTAATGGGACTAGAAGTTCATGCAGAATTATCAACAAAAACAAAAATATTCTGTTCATGTCCAACAGCATTTGGAGCAGCACCAAATACACAAGTTTGTCCAATTTGTATGGCAATGCCAGGAACATTACCAGTTTTAAATGAAAAAGTAGTAGAATATGCTGTAAGAGCAGGATTAGCAACAAATTGTGAAATAGAGAGAAATAGTAAAAATGATAGAAAAAATTATTTTTACCCAGACTTACCAAAAGCATATCAAATATCACAATATGATAAACCATTATGTAAAAAAGGTTATATAGAAATAGAAACAAGTCAAGGTAAAAAGAAAATAGGAATTACTCGTATTCATATAGAAGAAGATGCAGGAAAACTAAATCACGATGAATTAGGTGGAGGAAGTTTAGTAGACTTAAATAGAGCAGGTGTACCACTTATAGAAATTGTATCAGAACCAGATTTACGTACAGTAGAAGAAGTTGATACATATTTGAAAAAATTAAAATCAATATTAGAATATATTGAAGTATCAGATTGTAAAATGCAAGAAGGTTCATTTAGAGCAGATGTAAATGTTTCAATTCGTAAAAAAGGAGAAACAAAATTAGGTACTCGTACAGAGATGAAAAATATGAACTCTTTTAGAAGTATTCAAAGAGCTCTTGAATATGAAATCAATAGGCAAATTGATGTAGTTGAAAATGGAGGGGTAATTGAACAAGAAACACTTAGATGGGACGAAGTTTCAGGAAAAACATTTTCAATGAGAGATAAAGAAGACGCTCAAGATTATAGATATTTTCCAGAACCAGATTTAGTGGCAATAAATCTATCAGAAGAATATATTGAAAATATAAGAAAAGATTTACCAGAAATGCCTGAGAGCAGAAAACAAAGATATTTGGAAGAATATAAACTTTCTGAAAAAGATGCAGGAATTTTAACATCTTCAAAATATTTATCTGATTTATTTGAAAAAGCTTCAGAAGTTTGTGGAAATCATAAAGCAGTTAATAACTGGATAATTTCTGATATTTCAAGAATATTAAACGAAACAGAAATGGACCCAATAGAAATTCCTTTTGATGCTAATCAATTAGGAAAACTTGTAATTTTAATTGATAAAGGAACTATAAGTTCAAGTATTGGTAAAAAAGTATTAGAAGAACTTTTCGAAAATCCAAGAGACCCAGAAGATATTATTAAAGAAAAAGGTTGGATACAAATTTCTGATGAAGGAGAAATTAAACAATTAGTCTTAAAAATCATTGAAGCAAATCCTCAATCAGTTGCAGATTTTAAAGCAGGTAAAGATAGAGCTATTGGTTTCTTAGTAGGACAAGCTATGAAAGAAACTAAAGGTAAAGCAAATCCACAAATGCTTAACAAAATGTTTGCAGAAGAATTAAAAAAATAATTATTTAAATAAAAAAGAAATATATAACTTTTGAATAAAGCCATAGATACGTTTCGGCTATGAGAAAGTTATATATTTCTTTTGATTATAATCCTTGTTTTCTAATAAAATCAACAACAATTCCACAAATAATAAACTCAACTGCAAAAGTAAAGCTAGATTTCATTAATATCATACCAAA
>CALXJU010000062.1 GCA_944388705.1 uncultured Clostridia bacterium | reverse complement strand
TCAGAAGATGACAATGAATATGATGTACCAGATAGAGACTCAACACCAGACAATCAAAAAGAAGGAGAAGATGATATTGATGAAGCTAAAGTAATACTAAATGTGGCAACTGGTATAGTAAAAACATATTTCACATTAACATTAGGATTATTGGCAGTTATAGGAATAGGAATAATATTAATTAAGAAATTTGTTTTATAAAATAGAAAGATAAGAGACTAAAAAAAGTTTCTTATCTTTTTATTTAGAAAAAAATTGAAAATTAGTAAAAATAAACATTGCTTTTTTTTGTCGAAAACTATATAATTAAATTGGAAAAATATTTACAAAGGAAGGATGTAAAATGAAGAAAAAAATACTTATTATAGGAATAATATTACTATTGGCAGTATATTTGATTTTTAATATAATAAGTTTCGCGGCAAATGAAGTATTATATGTAGGAATAAATGCTACTTATAAGAATGGTACAGGATATTCTATAGGAAGACCCAATAATGGTGGTAAAGAATTATGGAATTTGCGAAACTACAATTCAGGAAATATAGGAGATGAGAGTGTAGCATTAAGGCAATTATATTGTTTAAAAGGTGAGTATGGTGCATCGTGGGAAATAAATACGAATAATATTGTAGGATATAATTTATCATATGATTTGCAAGAAGATAGAGATAAGTTAATACAATTGTTAGGCAGTGCATCACAAGGAACTCCTAATAATATAGTATCACAAATTTTAAACACAAGTGGGTATTATAGAGAATTATTGTGGGTATTAGATAATAGCTATATTCCTGGAAAATCAGATAAAAATAAATTATTAGAAACAATAGGAATAGAATATGACCAAGATTATGATGTATATTATTATAATCCTGTAGAAGGATATGACTATTCTGACCAAATATTAGTTTTTGAATATACCACATTAATAACTGATGAAGATATAAGAGCAGTACAACAAGCTGTAATATGGTATTTTATGAATGCTAAATTAGATGGAGACAATGATTTTGATAAAAAATCAAACTATGATTGGTTAACAGTAACAACAGATGGTTCAAATTATACTCAATTGGCTGATGTGATTAGTGGCGGAGCTGATAGAGATGAACAAGCAAGAATATTGTATAATTATTTAATAGATTCAGCAATAAATAATGCAAAATATTATACACAAGCCAACAATTATAAAATTGGTAAACCAGTAAGTTTAAATACAACAGGATTGTCTACAAACGAAAGTGGAAAATATCAATTACAAATTTTAAGAAAAGGCAATAATAATATAGTTGGCCCTATTAGAATAGATAAAAATAACGAATTACAATATAATATAGAATTAAAAGTGACAAATGCAAGTGGAACAGAAATAAGTTCATCAACATATAAATTTACTAATAATTCAGGAACAGCATTAAAAGAACAAGATATAGAAAATTTAGTAGGACAAGATATATATATATCAATACCAAGTAGTTCAGGTAATGAAATAAATATACAATTAAAAACATCATATAATACAACAACAAAAACATTATGGTTAAAAGGAACTGAAAACGGAACATCATCAGTAACATTAGATGCAGAGCAACCAGTTGCAGATTTAGAGTTAAAACCTCAAGAAGAAACAATAGACTTAACAGCTAAATTAGAAGAAACAGAAATAATAGTAACAAAACAATGGCAAGATAATAATAATCAAGATGGAATACGTCCATTATCAGTAGAAGTAATTTTAAAAAATGGAAATACAGAAGTAGATAGAGCAACACTAAATGAATCTAACAAATGGACATACACATTCACAGGATTAGTAAAAAAAGATGAGAATGGAACAGATATAAAATATACAGTGGAAGAGAGAGAAGTACCATCTGGTTATCAAAAACAAATAGTAGAAAATCCAACAGGAACATTTACAATTATAAATAGCCATACACCAGAAATAACAGATGTAACAGTAAATAAGAAATGGAATGATACAAATAATCAAGATGGAATAAGACCATCATCAATACAAGTAGAACTAAAAAATGGACAAAATTTAGTAGATACAGCAACATTAAATGAACAAAACGGATGGACACATACATTTGAAAATTTACCAAAATATCAAAATGGAGCAAAAATAGAATATTCAGTAACAGAAAATTCAGTACCAAATTATACATCAGAATCTTCAGGCTCAGCTGATACAGGATATATAATAACAAACTCACATACACCTGAAGTTGTACAAGTAGAAGTAAATAAAGAGTGGATAGATTCTAATAATCAAGATGGAATAAGACCACCATCAATACAAGTTAGTTTATATGCAAATAACCAAAAAGTTGATGGACAAACAATAACAATAACATCTAGTACAAATTGGTCATATACATTTGAAAATTTACCAAAATATGAAGCTGGAAAAGAAATAGAATATACAGTAAAAGAAGAAACAGTACCAACAGGATATACAGAAAATATAGTAACAAATTCAAAAAATAATTTTACAATAGAAAATACACATACACCAGAAACTACAGAAGTTAAAGTAAATAAAATATGGAATGACCATGATAATTTAGATAAAATACGTCCAAGTGAAATAACAGTAAACTTATTAGCAGATGGAACAAAAGTTGAAGGAAAAACATTAACATTAAACCAAAGCAATAATTGGTCAGGTTCATTTATAGATTTACCAAAATATAAAGATGAAGGAACAGAAATAATATATACAGTAGAAGAAATAGTACCAGAAGGATATAGTGAACAAATAACAGAAAATCAAAAAAATGATTATACAATAACAAACACACATAAAATATTTGACTTAAGTTTAAGAAAATATATTACAAAAGTAAATGAAACAGATATAAATAATAGAATACCAAATATATCAGAAGAAACATTACAAACAGGAACAACAGCAACATATAATCATAGAAAAGACCCAGTAATTGTTGGAACAGATGATGTAGTAACATATAAAATAACAATATATAATGAAGGAGAAAAAACAGGATATGCAAGCCAAATAATAGATCAATTACCAACAGGCTTAATATATCAACCAGAAAGTACAGTAACATCAAAAACTCCAACAGGAGCAGATAAAAACACATATAAAGTAACATATGAACCATCAACAAATAAAATAACATTTGATATACAAGGAACACCACAAGATTTAGAACCATATGAAACAAGCAAATTAGATTATGAAACAATTGAAATACAATGTATAGTAACAGAAGTACCAAGTGAAACAGAAGATAAAACATTAACAAATGTAGCATGGATAAGTGGAGCATATGATACTGAAGAAGACAAAGTAGCAGTAGATAGAGACTCAGAACCAGAAAATGCACCAGATGTAAACAAAGATAATATGGAAGATTATAAAGGACATACAGACAATAAAGATGATTTAACAGATGATGAATACTATTATAAAGGTGAGCAAGATGATGATGATTTTGAAAAACTAATATTGCAACCAAAAACAAAAGTAACAGTAAATAAAGTATGGGAAGACTCAGAAAATCAAGACGGAAAAAGACCAACTTCAGTAAGTGTAACATTATTAGCTAATGATGTAGAAAAAGAAACAGTAATACTAAATGCTCAAAATAATTGGACACATACATTTGAAAATTTACCAGTAAAAGAAAATAACATAAAAATAGAATATTCAGTAAGAGAAAATGATGTACCATCATCATATAGTTCAACAGTAACAGAAAATTCAGACTATAATTTTACAATAACAAATAAATATTCACCAGAAAAGACAGAAGTACCTGTAACAAAAATATGGGAAGATGAAAATAACCAAGATGGACTAAGAACAGGAGAAATTATTGTAAGATTATTAGAAAATAAAGTAGATAGTGGAAAAACAGTGACATTAAATGAAGGAAACAGTTGGACAGACAAATTTACAGATTTACCAAAATACAAAAATGGAACTTTAATTAATTATGAAGTAGAAGAAGTTCAAGTACCAACAGGATATACAGTACAAATAACAGGAACTCCAGAAACAGGATATATAATAACAAATACATATATACCAGAACAGACAGAAGTAAAAGTAACAAAAGTATGGAATGATGCAGAAAATCAAGATGGAATAAGACCAACTTCTATATTAATAGATTTAAAAGCAAATGGAGTTATAATAACAAAAAATCCAATTGAATTAAATTCAAACAATGGATGGACATATACATTTAAAAATCTACCATTAAAAGCAAATGGACAATTAATAGATTATACAACAGAAGAAAAAACAGTTGAAGGATATACAGCAGAAATAACAGGAAATGCAACAGATGGATATATAATAACAAATACACATATACCAGAATTAACAAAAATAAAAGTTAATAAAACATGGGCAGATAATAATAATCAAGATGGTTTAAGAACAGAATCAGTTGATGTAACATTACTTGCAAATGGAACAGAAAAAGAAACAGTAACATTAAATGCTGAAAATAACTGGGAACACACATTTGAAAACTTACCATTAAAATCAGGGGGAGTACCTATTACATATATGGTACAAGAAAAAGATGTACCAACTGGATATACAGCAACTATTGAAGGAAATGCAACAGATGGATTTACAGTTGTAAACACACATCAAACAGACTTAACATCAGTTTCAGTAACAAAAATATGGAATGATGCTAACAATCAAGATGGAATAAGACCACAATCAGTAAGTGTAAGCTTACTTGCAAATAAACAAGTAAAAGAAACCATAACATTAGACGAAGGTAATAACTGGACACATATATTCACAGATTTACCAAAAAAACAAGATGGAGTAGATATTGTATATGAAGTGGTAGAAAATGATGTACCAGAAGGATATGAAGTAGAAATATCTGGAACAGCAACAGTTGGATTCCAAGCAATAAACACACATGCACCAGAAGAAGTAAAAATATTTGATTTGGCATTACGTAAATATATAACACAAATAAATGGTGTAGATTTAGAAGATTTAAGTATATCACAAAGAATACCAAATATATCAGAAGATTCATTACAAACAGGAACAACAGCAACATATAATCATAAAAAAGACCCTGTATATGTTCAAGAAAATGATATAGTAACATATAAAATAACAATATATAATGAAGGAGAAAAAACAGGATATGCAAGTCAAATAATAGACCAATTGCCAACAGGATTAATATATATACCAAACAGTACAGTAACTTCAAAAACTCCTACAGGAGCAGATAAAAACACATATAATGTAACATATGATACAACAACAAATAAAATAACATTTGATATAACAGGACAACCACAAGATTTAAAACCATATGAAACAGGAAAATTAGATTATGAAACAATAGAATTAAAATGTAAAGTAATACATGAACCACAAGCAGGAGAAGAAAATATATTAACAAATGTAGCATGGATAAGTGGAGCATATGATACTGAAGAAGACAAAGTAGCAGTAGATAGAGACTCAGAACCAGAAAATGCACCAGATGTAAATAAAGATAATATGGAAGATTATAAAGGACATACAGATAATAAAGAAGATTTAACAGATAAAGATTACTATTATAAAGGAGAACAAGATGATGATGATTTTGAAAAATTATATGTAAAAACATTTGACTTAAGTTTAAGAAAATTTATAGCAAAAGTAAATAATACTGTACAAAATAGAGAACCAGTAGTAGATGTAAGTCCATTAGTAAATAAAACAGATACAACAGCAATATATAATCATTCTAAAAAACCAGTAGCATTAAAAGTTGGTGATACAGTAATATATACAATAAGGGTATATAATGAAGGTGAAATAGATGGATATGCAAATGAAGTAAAAGACTATTTACCACCATATTTAGAATTTGTTACAGATAGTGAAATAAACACTACATATAGATGGCAAATATCAGAAGATGGAAGATTAGCAACAACAGATTATTTATCAGATAAAGAAATATCAGCATTTAATGGAACGACATTAGATTATGAAGATATACAAATAGAATGTAAAATATCAGAAAATGCTATACCAGATGAAAGAATTACAAATATAGCAGAAATATCAGAATATAAATATGGTGAAACAATAGTACCAGAAGATGTTGACTCAAGTTCAGATAATGTAGAAGAAAATATACCAGAAGATGAAGATTTACCAGGATATAAACAAGATGAAGAAAATCAACCATATGTACCAGGAAATGAAGATGATGATGACTTTGAAAAAGTATATGTAAAAGAATTTGATTTAGCATTAAGAAAATTCATCACACAAGTAAAAGATAGAGAAGTTACAAATAGAGTTCCACAAGCAATAAATGAAAATGGACAAATAAGATATGAGCATACAAAAGAGCCATTATAT
>CALXJU010000061.1 GCA_944388705.1 uncultured Clostridia bacterium | reverse complement strand
GCATTGTTAATTGCTGCAGCAGTATTAGTAGCAATATTAATTATATCTTTAGGATTAGTTGTTTATAATATGGCAGCAGATACAATTGGAAGTGTTAACCTAAGTCAACAGGAAATTCAACAACATAATGATAAATGGACAAGATATGAGGGAGAAGCTCAAAGAGGTAACCAAGTTAATGCACTTTTGGGTGATGTAGTAACACACAATGCTGCACAAACTGATGATGGTAGAAAAGTAGCAGTATTTGTTGATGGTTCAGAACGTATATCAACAGAATCAACAAGTACTAGAAGTCCTCAAAGAGTTGATACAGGTCATACATATGAAGTATATTCAGAAAAAGATCCTGTAACAGGATTAATTATAAAAATGCATGTTAAAGATAATACAAAAAAATAGAATTCTTAATAAGGTAGAAGAGGAGGTATAACTATGGAGAATGCAACAGAAGCACTAAAAATAGCATTTGGAGTAATGATGTTTGTGTTAGCATTAACTCTTAGTATTACCTCTTTTTCTCAAGCAACACAAGCTGTTGAAGGCATTACTTATATGAGTGATAGAGAAACAACATATACATATGTAAAGCCAGCATCAAATTCAAATAGAATTGTAGGAGTAGAAACAATAATACCAACAATGTATAATGCATATAAAGAAAATTATAAAGTATATTTTTATGAATCATATACAGATGAAAATAATAATCAACCAATGTACCTATATAAATATGTAGATCCTAATGTTGCGGCAGCACCTACAAATATTTATTATGTAGATCTCGAAAAAGAAATTTTTTCAAGTGCTACAGAAGCAATTGAGCATTTAGATGTATTATTAGGAAAAAGACCAATAAATACAACTGCAAAATATTATGAACAATTTATACATACAGAAGGTTTGTATGAATTTTTATCTGGTAAAAAATTTGAGGAAATATTAGGAGAGTATTATCAAGAAGATGCTCTTGATGCAGAAAATGGAACAACATCAGGAATATTAGATATAAATAAAACTAAAAAAAGAATTATAACATATGTTCTACATAATTAGGAGGGAATATGGAAGATACAACATTATCAATAACAGGTATTATAATTGCAGCAATAATCATGTTCATAGTTCCTTTAGTTATGATTGCTGATAGAAATGATGATATATCTCAATTGCTTGTAGAAACATATACATCAGAGTTTGTAGATGACATTATAAAAACAGGTGAAATAACCAATGAAGACTATGAGCAATATTTAATAAGTTTAGGAAGATCAGGAAATACTTATGATGTAAATATTGAATTGAAGATTTTAGATGAAAACCCAGGAAGAAGACATACAAATGTAACAGGAACAACTGGAGAAAATTCTTATTATTCATTATTTACAAGTCAAATAGAAGAAGAACTTAATAGAAATGAAAGAATGGTATTAAAAGAAGGAGACACTATATCAGTTACAACAAGTAATAGTAGTAAAACATTGTCACAAACATTAAAAAATATTTATTATACAGTATCAGGAGGAGAACTTCATATAATATCAGCCACTAGTTCAGGAACAGTAGCTGTAAACGGAGCGATATAAAATGAGTATAATTTATTTAATAACAGTATTAATAATGATAATATTACACATATTAATATATAAAAAAGAAGAAAAGCAAAATCTATTAAAATGGATTGCTATAACAATAGTAATTAACTTATGTTATAATATATTTATATGTGTAATATTATCTTTTATTAAAATATCATCGACATTAATAACATTATCAATAATAAATACTATAATAAGTATATTATTAGGAATAAAAATTTATAAAGATAAAAAAATACAAAAATATGAAATAAATAAAATAGATATAATAGCAGTAATAATAATGTTAATAATTGTAATATTAACAGTAATAAAACAATATGGAATTCCAATAAACATAACACATGAGATAACAGATGGAACAATTCATTATTTCGTAGCAAATGAATTTTATCATACATCACAACTACTATTTAATGGAAATTCAGATGTATTAGACATGTGGCATGTAGATTTCTTTATGCCAGGAGCATATATAAATACAGGAATATTATTTAAAATATTTTCTGGATTTATAAGTGAAACCTATTTTTGTCAATTATTTTTTATATTTGATATAAGTATATGGTTTTTATCAGGAATATTAATGTATGTATTTTTATCAAAAAACAAAAAAATAATACCATTAATATTTTCTATAATATATATGATAGGATATCCATTAAATAGTCTACTTTCTGGATTTTCTTATTTATCTTTAGTATTAGATATAATAATTGCAATTCTAATAGTAAATAGAGAAGAAATAAATAAGTATTATAAAATGATATTAATGTTTTTACTAAATTTTGGAATGTTTTTCTCATATTATTTTTTTGCACCAGTAGTATATTTAGCAATATTTTTACAAATAATAATAGAAATAAAGAAAAACAATGAAAAAATTTTTAGTAAAGATAATATAATAAAAATATTGTATACATTAATTTTACCAGGAACAATTGGGGTATTGTTTTTTGTAGTATTTCAATATCTACAATTTAGCACTAATCCAGTAACAAATTCAGCAGATTTAATATCAACAAATGGAACAATATATATGAACTTTATTGGTAATATAATTATATTTTTATTATTATCAATATATTTTATAATATACTGTATAAAAAATAGAAAAAATACATTAGAAAATTTAATGTTAATAATAAATATAATATTTACATTAATATTATATGTTGGAATGAAAACAGAAAAAGTGTCAGAATATTATTATTATAAAACATATTATTTGTTATGGATTTTAGTAGTAAGTGTGGGTTATTATGGAATAGAACAAATTATAGAAAAAAGAAAATTAATACCATATCTATGTATAGCAATATATTGTTCAGGAATATTTATATCAATAATATCAAATAAAGCATTTTACATTTTTGATATATTTAGAGAAAATAATAGAATAATACAAGAAGATAATATAATAATATCATATGATGAAATAAAATTATTAGATTATTATAATACAAATATAAATACTAGACAACAAGATACATATGTTACTGTTACGACAGGACCAAGAGCAATATGGTTATATGTATTAACAAGAAATCCATATTTTTATATTAATCTAGTATTTGGAGATAATGTGACACAAATGGAGCAATTTGAACAAAATTACAGAAAATATTTTGTTTTATTAAAAAGAGATTTTGAAGGAGATTATGAAAACTTAAATTTAGAAAATGTAAAAATATTATTTGAAAATGAAGCAGGAATGGTTATTGAAAAAAATTAACTTGAATAAAAACAATATTAATACAAATACTAAAATAGAAGGAGTGAAAAAATGAAAACACTCAAAAAAATAATTTTAGTATTTGTATTATTTTTTATATATGCATATGTAGTTTCAATTGATAATATACCAGAAACAATATCTATATTTAAAGGGGAACAAATAAAAATATCAACATTATGGGGAATAAATATAAAAAGAGAGAATTCATCAATAGAAACTTCAAGTAATATAGAAGAAAGCAATTTTCAAGAATTGGGAAGTGAAACATTTACAGTAAGTTTATTTGATAAAATACAATTAAAGAAAATAGATGTAAATGTAATGGAAGAAGTAGAAGTAATTCCAATTGGAGAAGTTGTAGGGATAAAATTATATACTAATGGAGTATTAGTTGTAGGAGAAACAGCAATTGAAAATAAACAAGGAGAAAAAATTAAGCCATATGAAAATACAGAAATAGAAGAAGGAGATTCTATAATAGCAGTAAATAATACAATAATTAATAATACAGATGAATTAATAAAAATAATAGAAGATTCAAAAGGAGAAAAATTAGAAATAACATATATTTCAAATGAAGAAGAAAAAAAGTGTGAAATTACACCAGTAAAAAATCAAGAAAATCAATATAAAATAGGGCTATGGGTTAGAGATAGTGCAGGAGGAGTTGGAACAGTAACATTTTATAATGAACAAACAGAAAGTTTTGCTGGTCTAGGTCATGCAATAACTGATATAGATACAGGAGATATAATAAATACATCTTCAGGTCAAATAGTTGATGCTAATATTATATCAATTGTAAAAGGAAGAAAAGATGAACCAGGCAAAATTCAAGGAAGTATAAAACAAAATAGTATAATAGGAAATATTTATAAAAATACTAAATTTGGAATATATGGAATTGTAAAAAATGCAAATAATTTATCTATTGATTATTCTAAAAAAATGAAAGTTGCTTCAAGGCAAGAAATTAAAACAGGTGAAGCGACATTTTTATGTGGAATAGATGGAGAAATAAAAGAATATAAATTACAGATAGAAAAAATATTTTTAAATAATAGTTATGATAATAAAAGTATGTTAGTTAAAGTAACAGATGAAGAATTAATACAAAAAACAGGTGGAATTGTACAAGGAATGAGTGGTTCACCAATTATTCAAAACGGAAAGTTTATTGGAGCAATTACACATGTTTTTGTAGATAATCCTGAAATAGGATATGCAGTTTTTGGTGACATGATGATTAAACAAATAAGTGAATAAAATTAAAAGGGTGTCTTTATTATAGACATCCTTTAATTAAATATTAAACCTGAATTTGTTAAATTTTCATTTACAGTATCTCCTGAATTTTCAATTCCTTCATAATTTAAAAATCTTGATACATTTTTTTGTGAAATTCCAGTTTCTGTTGCAACAGTAGTAACAGAAGAAAATCCATTTTGCTCAATATAAGTTTTAAAAGTAGATAATTCTAGATTATCTTTATTAGCACATTTTGGACAAACATCTCCTCCATTAGTGTGGAAAGCACCACAACGACTACATCTATTAAGTTCCATAAAAATCACAATCCTTTCTCTAAAGTATCTTCTTGTTGTATTTTATCACATAAAGTAGAAAATATGAAGCATTTTGAAAAAATATTTAAAAAAATTAAAAAATTTTAAAAATCGCTTGACAAATTAAATATAATACTTTATAATTTATAAATGTCAGGGAAATGCAGGTGTAGTTCAATGGTAGAACCTCAGCCTTCCAAGCTGATGACGTGGGTTCGATTCCCACTACCTGCTCCAGATCAAAAAAGCAGGTTGTATTTCCTTAACATAGTACACATGCAGGTGTAGTTCAATGGTAGAACCTCAGCCTTCCAAGCTGATGACGTGGGTTCGATTCCCACTACCTGCTCC
>CALXJU010000060.1 GCA_944388705.1 uncultured Clostridia bacterium | reverse complement strand
AAACTTAACAAAAGCAATAGCAGGAATAAGTTTTAATATAGGAGAAGGAGAATTTGTTGGAATAATGGGAGCATCAGGTTCAGGAAAAACTACTTTATTAAATTGTATATCAACAATAGATAGAGTAACATCAGGAAATATCATTATAAACGGTAAAGACATTACAAAACTAAAAGGAAATGCTTTAAACAAATTTAGAAGAGAAGAACTTGGATTTATCTTTCAAGATTTCAACCTTTTAGACACACTTACTGCTTATGAAAATATAGCATTAGCTTTAACAATTCAAAAAGTAAAACCACATGAAATAGAAGAAAGAGTAAAAACAGTAGCAGAAAAACTTGAAATAACTGAAATATTGAAAAAATATCCATATCAAATATCTGGAGGACAAAAACAAAGAGTAGCATCAGCAAGAGCAATAATAACAAATCCAAAATTAGTTTTAGCAGATGAACCAACAGGAGCATTAGATTCAAAATCAGCAAGACAACTACTTGAAACATTTGATAACTTGAATCAAAAATTAGGTGCAACAATACTAATGGTAACACATGATGCATTCACAGCAAGTTATGCAGACAGGATAATCTTTATAAAAGATGGAAAAATTTTTAATGAAATCATAAAAGGAAAAGATACTAGAAAAGAATTCTTTGAAAAAATAATAGAAGTTCAAACACTTCTTGGAGGTGATTTAAACGATGTTATTTAAATTATCCATAAAAAATATGAAAAAAAGTTTTAAAGATTATGCAATATATTTTTTAACATTAGTATTAGGTGTAGCAATTTTTTATATGTTTAACTCTTTAGATAGTCAACAAGCAATGTTAGAAGTATCACAATCAACGAGAGAGTTAATAAGATTAATGATTAGTTTACTTGGCATGGTATCAGTATTTATAGCAATAATACTTGGATTTTTAATTGTTTATGCAAATAACTTTTTAATAAACAGAAGAAAAAGAGAATTTGGTATATACATGACTTTAGGAATGGGAAAAAGACAAATATCAAAAATTATATGGATTGAAACAATATTAGTAGGAATATTGTCTTTAATTGTAGGTCTAGTTGTAGGAATATTTGCATCACAATTCATGTCAATATTAGTTGCAAAGCTTTTTGAAGCAGATATGAGTGAATTTACATTTGTATTTTCAAAAGATGCTTGTATAAAAACATGTATTTATTTTGCAATAATGTATTTAGCTGTTATCGTATTTAATACAATAACAATTTCTAGATACAAATTAATAAATTTATTAACAGCTATAAAGAAAAATGAAACAGTTAAAATAAAAAATCCTATTATAGCAGTTTTAGTATTTATCGTTTCAGCAGTAATACTTGGATATGCATATTATTTAGTAACAGGAGGAGTATATTCACTAAACACAGCAGATAAACTATTAACACCAATAATAATGGGAATAGTAGGAACATTGGGAATATTCTGGTCATTATCAGGATTTATATTAAAAGTAGTTCAAACAAGTAAAAAAATATACCTAAAAGGGACAAATATGTTTGTATTAAGACAACTTAATAACAAAATAAATACAACAGTTATTAGTATGACAGTTATATGTTTAATGTTATTTATGACAATTAGTGTATTATCAAGTAGTTTATCAATACAAAGTTCATTAGATTCAGAATTAGAAGAAATGACACCAGTTGATGTAAACTTATTTAAAACTGCAAATTTACCAGAAAGCTATGTAAATTCATATACAGGAAAAACTATGTATTATAGTGCAGAACAGAGAGAAGATTCTACAAAATCAGTAACTTATACATTAGAAACTAATGGATATGATATGAATAATCTTAAAGATATTATAGAAATTCCTATTTACGCAATACCAGAATGGACTTTACAATATAGTTTGGGAGATTATTATGAAAAAGCAAAAGAACAATTTTCGATGCTTTCTTATAATATGCCAGAAGAAGTAATAAAAATATCTGATTATAATAAAATTGCAAAACTGTATGGAATAAATCAATATAGTTTAGATGATGATGAATATATTGTACTTTGTGATTTTGATAATATGGTAAAAATAAGAAATGAAGCATTAAAAGAAAATACAGACATAGAGATTAATGGAAAAACATATCATGCAAGATATAATGAATGTCAAAGCGGATTTATCTATATGTCAACAAGTCATACAAATGCAGGTTTAATCCTAGTACCAGATAGTTTTGAATTAAAAGATGAATGGAAAGAAACACAATTTTTAGTAGCAAATTATAATGCAGATACAGAAGAAGAGAAAAAAGAAATGGATAAAATGTTAACTGAAGATAATAATAATGTATTTTTTGAAAATTTATCTAAAAAAGGTATTGAATTAGATGGAATGACAAAAATTAGCATTGTTGAAGGAAGTAAAGGACTAGCAACAATAATAATATTTATAGCAATTTATCTGGGAGTAATATTCCTTATAGCAAGCTCTGCAATACTAGCATTAAAGCAATTGACAGAAAGTTCTGATAATAAACAAAGATATACTATTTTAAGAAAAATAGGTTGTGATGAAAAAATGATTAATCAAGCATTATTTAGACAAATATTTATATTTTTCATGCTACCACTAATTCTAGCTGGAATACATTCAATATTTGGAATTAAATTTGTTTCATCAATGATGGAAGTGCTAGCATCTCCAGAAGAATTATTACCATCAATTGTAACAACAGCAGTAGTTATAGGTGTAATTTATGGACTATATTTCTTAGCAACATATTTAGGAAGTAAAAATATTATCAAAGAGGAGGAATAAAATGGAAAGTTTTAAAGAAAAAATCCCTATGCTTGTAGCAGGAATTGTAGCAGTTTTGCTAATAGTAGGAGCATATTATATATTATTTGTACAAAAAACTATTTATTATGTGCAAATAGATAATACAAAAATTGAACAAGTTTCAAATAGTGATGACATGAAATATCAATATACATTAACAGCATATAATAAAAATGGTAAATCAAAAGAAGTTCAATTTAAGACATCTAGAGAATTAAGAGAAGATGCATATTTAGAATTAGAAGTGATGGCAGTAAGAGGAGTATATGGATGGAAAGAAGTCCAACCAGAAGATTTACCTGATAAAGTGAAAGCAGAAATGAATGTTGAATAAAAATTATTTTATAAGAGCAAGTAATTGATTGATAATTACTTGCTTTTATGTTATTATTAAAGAGAAAAATAGTAATTTGTTGAATGGAGGTAATATAATGAAAAAAGGAAGAATTATTGTGATTACAGGCTCACCGGGGACAG
>CALXJU010000059.1 GCA_944388705.1 uncultured Clostridia bacterium | reverse complement strand
TAATATAGTGAAAGGGGTAAAAATGGATTCAAAAATGTTGGCGCCAAATATTAATGAATATCAAGAAACCTTATTAGAAAAACATATAGAAGATATAGGGTTAGGAAATAAGGAAGCTTTATCTAATTTATATAAGCTTACTAAAACATCTGTATACAGTTTTGCACTATCAATATTAAAAAATCTGCATGAAGCTGAAGATGTATTACAAGAAGTTTATATAAAAATATATGAAAATGCAAATTTTTATCAAGCAAATGGAAAACCTTTAGCTTGGATATTAACAATAACCAGAAATTTATCACTAATGAAATTAAGAAAAAATAGAAATCATGTAGATGTGGATGATTTTAAAGAAATCTTGACAGATTATAAAGGAGTAAATGATGCTGAAAATCAATTACTTATCAATAATGTATTTGAATATATTTCAGACGAAGAAAGAAATATATTAATATTACATGCAGTATCAGGACTAAAGCATAGAGAAATAGCAAAAATGTTAGAAATGCCACTAGCTACAGTATTATCAAAATATAATAGAGCAATAAAAAAAATAAAAAAAAGGATGGGTGAGGAAAAAATATGAAAAAACGAGAAATTAAGAAAAGATTAAATCAAACATTTTCAAACATGGTTCCTGATGTATTAGATAACATCCTTGCCCAATGTGAAGAAAGGGAAGTGATGGAAAATATGAATTTAATCAATAAAAATAAAGAAGAAAAAGAAAAAATAAACTTTTTTAGACCTAAATTAGTAGGAGCATTAGCAACTGTTGTTGTTTGTGCATTTGGAATAATTGGATTTACTCAATATCAAAATATGAATAATTCTGTAGATTCTATAATCGATTTTGATGTAAACCCAAGTATTGAGTTAAAAACAAATAAAAAAGAAGAAATTATTGAAGCGAATGCATTAAATGAAGAAGGAAAAACAATCCTAAAAGATATGGATTTAGAAAAAGTAGATTTAGATGTAGGAGTTAATGCAATAATAGGTTCAATGTTAAAGAATAATTATATAACAGAAGCACAAAATTCTATATTAGTATCTGTAAAAAATGATGATGAAACAAAAGCAAAACTATTAGAAGAAAGAGTGTCTAACGAAATAAATGAATTACTAAAAGCACAAAATATAAATGGAGCAGTTTTATCACAAATGTATAATGATGATGATACAGTAGAAAAATTAGCACAAGAAAATAATGTATCAGAAGGAAAAGCAAATTTAATAAATAAAATTATAAATGCAGGAATGAAAGATTCTAAAGGAAATACATACACATTTGATTCACTATCTAAATTATCAATTAATGAATTAAATTTATTACTTGCTTCAAAAAATGTAGTATTAGACAAAGTATCTTCTATAGGTACTACTAATGAAAGCCAATTTATAGGAGGAGAAAAAGCAAAAGAAATAGCCTTTGCTAGTGCTGGAGTAATAGCTACATCTGTAACGAACTTACAAGTAGAACTTGACTGTGACGATGGAATATTAATTTATGAAGTAGAATTTAATGCAGGAAGAAATGAATATGAATATGATATTAATGCAAAAGACGGAAACATTGTAAAATCATCTATAGATATTAATGACGACTATGATGACCATGATGACGACGATGATGATAGAACAAGACCAAATACAAATACAACTACAAATACAGGAACTCAAACTACAAATAGTTCAAAACCAAATACTTCTACTGTAACTAATAATCATAGAGATGATGATGATGACGATGATGATTATGATGATAGAGATGATGATGACGACGATGATAATGATAATGATGATAATGATGATGACGACGACGATGACTATGATGACGATAGAGATGATGATTAATAGAACCAAAAATAGTAGATAAAAAAATATCTACTATTTTTTATATTTGGTAGATTTTTGAAAAATAGTATTATATAATAAGTGTGGAAGTGATAAAAATGAAAATATTAAAAAATAAATTAAAAAGCCAATTAAATATAAGAACACAAAAAGATTTCCCTATAGAAGGAATAGAATTTATAGACATAATGCCATTAATAATACAAAAAGAAACATTCAAAGAAATAGTAGAAAAATTTGTTGAAGAAATAAAAAACAAAGATGTAGATTATATAGTAGGACCAGAAGCTAGAGGATTAATAATAGGTTCAGCAGTAGCAAATGAATTAAAAATAGGATTTATACCAGTAAGAAAAGCTGGTAAGTTGCCACCAGAAACTGTAGAAAAGCAATTTGAATATGAAAAAGAATATGGAAAAGATAAATTGGAATTACCTAAATTAATAAATGAAGAATATAAGAATAAAAAATTTTATGTAATAGATGATATATATGCAACAGGAAATACGATGAAAGCAATAATACAAGCGATACAAGAAATAGGTGGTATAATCAAAGGACAAGGAGTAATAATGAATATCAAAGAACTAAATAATGATAATGTATTTTCATTATTAGACGTGAATGAAGAATAGTAATTATTATAAATATAATAAAAAAATTAAAAATTAATACAAAAGATAGAAAGATTATAAAATCATCTATAGATGTTGATGATGATTATGATGGCCATGGCGACGATGATGATTACAGAGATGATGATGGAGAAGATAGTAGAGACGATGATGATTAATATAACAAATAGTAGATAAAAAATATCTACTATTTTTTTTCATAATTGGTAGATTTTTGGAAAAGATTATTATATAATAATCTTGGAAGTGACAAACAGGAGGTTAAATAGTGTTAAGTGACATTTTAAAAGAAGAATATATAAAATTAAATGTGCAATGTAATAATTGGGAAGAATCAATAAAAAGTGCGGGACAAATATTAATAGATAATGAAATAGTAACAAATGAATATGTAGAAAATACAATAAATGGAATAAAAGAATTAGGACCATATGTAGTAATAGCAAAAGGAATTGCTTTACCACATGCAACAAGTTCAATAGGAGTAAAAAAAGCAGGAATGTCTTTAATTAGACTAAAAAATGCAGTAGAATTTGGAAGCAGTAATGACCCAGTAAATTATGTTTTTATGTTAGCAACAACTGATATAGAAGAACATATAAACGCATTAACAAATTTATCTGAATACCTAGAAAAAGAAGAATTTTTAAAGACAATAGAAAAGGCAAATAATTCACAATCAATTATAGATTATATTAAATATAATGAAAGTTTAATTTGTAAGGAGTAAAATTATGATAGATATTAAACAATTAAAAATATTAGCAAATGAAAATAGAAAAAAAATAATAAGAATGATACATTCAGCAAATGCAGGACATCCAGGAGGAGCATTATCAGTAATTGATATATTAACAGCAATATATGAATTAGATGTAGATTTAAATTCTAAAAAAAGAAGTAAAGTAGTATTGTCAAAAGGTCATGCAGTTGCTGCACAATATGCTATATTATGTTCAAAAGGAATAATAAAAGAAGAAGAATTAGATACATTTAGAAAAATAAATTCAAGATTACAAGGACATCCATCAACAATAACAATACCAGAAGTAGATGCAACAACAGGTTTATTAGGACAAGGCTTATCAGTTGCTGTTGGAATAGCATTAGCAAAAAGAAACAAAGAAGAAAATGAGCATGTATATGCTATAGTAGGTGATGGGGAAATGCAAGAAGGTCAAATATGGGAATCATTATTGCAAACTGCTCATTATAAATTGAACAATTTAATATTAATAATAGATTATAATAAATTATCATCATATGACAATGTAAATGAATCAATGAATTTAGAGCCATTACATGAAAAAATAAAAGCATTTAATTTCCATACAATTGAAATAGATGGAAATAATATGGAGCAAATAGTAGAAGCATTAAAAGAAGCATATGAAACAAAAGACAAACCAACTGCAATAATATGTAATACTATAAAGGGTAAAGGTGTTTCATTTATGGAAAACAATCCTAAATGGCATAGTGGAGGAATTTCTGATGAAGAATATGAAATTGCTAAAAAAGACTTAGAAAAAATAGAGGAGGAACTAACAAAATGAATTATGAAATGATATGTTTAAGAGATAAAATTGGTGAATATCTATGTGAATTTGCTGAAAATGATGAAAGAATTTATGTATTAGATAGTGATTTAGCAAAATCAACAAAAACATTAGAATTTCAAAAAAAGTTTCCAAAAAGATTTGTTGAAACAGGTATTGCAGAAGGAAGTGCAATGTCAATTGCAAGTGGATTAGCTTTAGAAGGACAAATTCCATTTTACGTAAATTTTGCAATATTTGTTGCTGGAACAGCATGGACACAATTACGTCAAGCAGCATATGGAAATCTAAATGTAAAAATGATAGGAACATATGCTGGGATGGATAATGGAAAAGATGGAGCATCACATCATGCAAATGAAGATTTAACACTTATACGTTCAATACCAAGCGTAAAAATTTTAGTACCATCAAATTATAAAGAAATGAAAGAAGCAATAAAACTAGCAATAGAATATAATGGACCAGTATATATTAGAGTTTGTAGAGATATTGTTCCAAATGTCGAATTTGAACAAGAAGCACAGTTTGGAAAAGCTGTAGTAGTTGAAGATAACGGAGATGACTTTGCATTAATATATGAAGGAACTGCTGCAAAAGTTGCATTTGAAGGATATGAAGCATTAAAAGAAAAAGGATATAATGGAAAACTTATAAATATTTTTTCAGTAAAACCAATAGATGTAGAATTAATCAATGAATTATCATCTAAAGTAAAAGGAATAGTAACAGTAGAAAATCACTCAATTATAGGTGGACTTGGAGGTGCAATAGCTGGAATATTGGCACAGAAATCTTCACATGCAAAACTTGCATATGTTGGCGTTCCTGATGTATTTACAGAATCAGGTAGTGCGACAGATGTAAAAGAAAAATATGGATTAAATGTTGATAATATTGTTACAAAAGTAGAAGAAGTAATTAAATAAAAATCCAACTTTATGTACTGACCCCAAAAAATTGGACACTTTTGACTAGGTACTAGGCAACTTGGGAATGAACTCTGTATTGTACAGGG
>CALXJU010000058.1 GCA_944388705.1 uncultured Clostridia bacterium | reverse complement strand
TCATTAATTAAAATGATTAAAGAAATAAGATATTTACGAATATCTTATAATAATATATAATGAAAATGGAGGAGATACGTATGAAAAGAGAAAAAGGAATAACATTAATAGCATTAGTAGTAACAATAATAGTATTGATAATACTAGCAAGTATAAGTATAGGGACATTAACAGGAAAAAACGGAATAATAGGACAATCAAAAGATGCAAAAGAACAAACAGAAATAGCAGAAGAAAAAGAAGTAGTAAGTTTAGCAGCGACAAAAGCAGCAGGAGTAGATAGATATGGAAATGTAACAAAAGATAATTTAGAAAAAGAATTAGATGAATTAGCAGGAGAAGGAAAAACAACAGTAACAGGAAATGGACCATTTACAGTAACATTTGTAGAAAGCGAAAGAAAATATGTAGTAGAAGCAGATGGACAAATTTTTGATGAAAATGAAATAGTAGCAGAAACAGAAAAAAAGGCAATAAAGTTTTTGGTAAATTCAGGTGACGATGGATATGTAGTGATTCCTGTTTCATTAGGTGAATGGAAAAAAGGAAACTTCGAAGTAGATTGGGGAGATGGAACAACAGGAGTAGATGATATGTTTTTATCTCAAACTGATATGAAAATTGCGAGTACAAATGAAATATATGTTGCAAAAACTGTTTTAGGTGGTGTACCTCATAGGTATTCTGATAAAAATAAAGAGTATATAGTAACAATTACAGGAACCTGTAGTGGAATATCAAGTACTTTTTCAAACGTTACTAGAGACCGAATAATAGAAGTATTACAATGGGGAGAAACAGGATTAGAATATATAAATTTAGGTAACTGTAATAATTTAAGAAAAATAGCGAGTCCTAGTGAAAATAGTTTTATAAACATAGAGGCAGAAAATGGATTTGCAGGAGCATTTGGTTACTGTACAAGTTTAACAGAAATACCAGAAGATTTATTTTCAAATTGTCCACAAGTAAAAAGTTTTACACATACATTTGCATATAGTGGATTAGAAGAAATACCAGAAAATTTATTTGCTAACTGTTCTGATGTAGAATGGTTTCAAGGTACATTTGCGGAATGCTCAAATTTAACAGGAAATGCAATAAATTTATGGCAAAGAGTGCCAAATGGAGAAAGTAATAATTATATAGGAACACCTAATGGTAATGGCTGTTATGCAGGATGTACTAATTTAAATGATTATTTAAATATCCCCGAATATTGGCGTACGGCAATATATGATGAATAAAAATTAAACATAAAATTTATTCCAAACCAAATAAATTTTACCAAAAATATTGCAAAAAAAATAAAAAGATAGTATAATATAAAAGGTAGAAAAATAAAATATAGAAAAAGACTAGTTTAGCTTACGGAAACAATGAATATAAGAAAGCTAAAAAGGAAATATTAAAAGGTAAAAGAAAGAGGTAAAAAAATGGAATATTTATATATACTAAAGCAAGCCTTAATGTATGTATTAGTTGGATTTTGGTGTTACCAAATAGTAATAAGTTTATGTTCACTAGTAAAATTAAAAGACAAAACATATATAACAAACAAAAAGCATAAATTCATGGCAATAATACCAGCACATAATGAAGAAATGGTAGTATCAAATTTAGTAGAAAGTTTAAAAAATCAAAACTATGACAAAGAATTATATGATATATATGTAATAGCAGATAATTGTACAGACAATACAGCAAAAGTAGCAAAAGAAGCTGGAGCAATAGTATATGAAAGATTTGACCAAGAGCACAAAACAAAAGGATATGCATTACAATGGTTTTTAAAACAAAAAATAGAAGAAAATGCAGATTATGATGCATTCTGTGTATTTGATGCAGACAATATAGTAGACAAAAACTTCTTAGCAAGTATGAATAAAAAACTATGTCAAGGAGAAGATGTAGTACAAGGGTATAGAGACATTAAAAACCCAACAGACAACTGGATAACAGCAGGATATGCTTTATTCTATTGGACAATGCATAGATTTTATCATTTAGCAAGATATAATATAGGATTATCACCATTACTAAATGGAACAGGATTTATGGTAAGATTTGATGTAGTAAAACCAAATGGATGGGAAACAGAAACATTAACAGAAGATATAGAATTCTCATTAAAAAGAATAATACAAGGAAAAAAATTAGGTTGGGCAACAGATGCAATAGTATATGATGAGCAACCAACATCATTTAAACAATCATGGTCACAAAGAAGTAGATGGACAGTAGGACATATGCAATGTATAAAAAGATATACAGGAGAATTATTTAATGCAGTAAAAGAACACAAAACATTAATGAATTTTGATGGATTCTTATATATAATGGGAACAACACCAATGTTTATATTAACACTAATATTATTAGCAATAAACTTTGTGATATATATAGCAAGTGCAATGACAGGATATGAATTATTTATAAATATATTAAATTATTTAGTCCCAACATTATTAGTACCAATAATAACAGCATTAATAGTAATGTTCCTAGATAGAAAACCAATAAAACCAATGCTAAAAGGATTGCTTTGTTATCCACTATTTATGGGAACATGGGTAGTAATAAACTTCAAATGTTTATTTAAGAGAGATACAAAATGGGAAAAAATTAACCATGTTAGAGATATAAAAATAGCAGAGGTAAATGAAGTATCAGAAAAAATTTAAATATAAAAAAACAATAGCGACATAAAAAGTCGCTTTGTTTTATGAAGGAGAATGTAATGTTTTTTAACAAAATAAAAGTATATGCATTTGTTGGACCATCAGGAACAGGAAAAAGTTATAGAGCACAAATGGTAGCAAGTGAAAAAAATAT
>CALXJU010000057.1 GCA_944388705.1 uncultured Clostridia bacterium | reverse complement strand
ACTTGTTCTCTTAAATTTTTCATTAGTTCGGCATTTGAATTGTTTGTTTTTACTTCATTCATTATCTTTCATTCCCTTCTTCTCTTTCTATAATTTCTTGTAATTCTTCTTTTGTTAAAATTTTTACCTTTTCATAATCAATAGGTAAATCTGATATATCATCTAAATTTACACATATCTTAAAATGTGGTTTACTTTTATAATATCGACTATATTTCTTTACATCTATATCTAAATCTCTAAATTCTTCTTGATATTTTTTCCACAATGGCCTTAAATCACTTTTATAATAATGTCTATCTCCGTATTCAGATCCATAAAAGCTGTGACTTACTTCTACTTTTTTTGTTCCACTTTCTTCTGGTATTGGTGCTAAATGTACTTTATTACTATTACCACTACTCATATATTCTAGTGGTAACAAATCCCACACATTATATCTAATATTTAGTTCTCTATAAACATAATTAATTATTAATAATAAATTTTTTGTTTCTTCTAATGTAAGTTGCCCATTTTTGTTTTTTAATTGTTCTAACTCTTTTATTCTATTTTCTTCAGCTTTTATTTTTTCTTCAAATCTTTCTATTTCATATTTATAAGGCCAAGACCAAAATTCTTCTTCCTTATTTGACTTTTTTTCTAATTCTTCTTTTAGTTCCCCTATCCTACTTCTATTATTAGTTATTATATCTTGAATCAATAATACAATTATATCTATATCTTTGGTTATAATGCCATCTTCTTTCACCTTTTCTTTCTTAGTTTGCTGATTTTCTTCTTCATTAGGTATTTCTTGCTTTTTAATATAAAATTTTCTTTTCTTTGTTTCTGAATTTGTTTTCACTTTTCTTTGATTTAATAAGTCTCTTATATTATTTTCAGATTCATGAACATTATCAATAGTTTGTCCTATTAAATTATCATCAAAATCATATATTAACCCCTCAAAATCCATCTTGCAATATCTTCCCTCTTTAACTTTTTTTCTGCTTTCTATAGTTTTTTTATATTCTTTTGATCCTTTTACCTTATTGTAAATTATTTCTACACATTTTTGTCCATCATTAACTATTATTGGTCTACATTTAAATCCAAACTTTTTATACATATTTTCACATTCTATAATGCTTATATTTTCATCTGTTATTACCCCTTTAAGTATTGCTCTTAATAAAGAGAAATTAACTTTATTGGCTTTTAATGTTACTTTCTCTTCATTTCTAAAATTAAACATACCATATCTCCAGTATCCTAGACTATGTAGTTCTTCTTCTGTCAAATAAACTTCTTGTTCAAATGGATTATTAGCTATATTACATAAATGTGCATTAAATACTTTAGCCCTTACTAAATTAATATAATTATATTTATTTTTTTCCATATCTATTATTATTAATCTTTCTTATAAATTATTATCTTTTAATATTGTTTCTGGCTCAACTCTTAATATTTCATTATTTTCTATAGATCCGACTTTTAGAATTGTTAATGATTTCATTTTTTCTTCTAACTGATCTATAAAACTTTTTCTTTCTTTTTGACTATCATATTGCATTAAAGTACTCTTTTTTTGAGTGTTTCCATATATTAGCTGCTCTACTTGACTTCTCCATAAAACATTAAACTTTAATACACTTATATCATTGTACGATCTTTCTATTTCGTTTTTGCTAATGTATGGACTATATAATTTAAGTATTTGTTTTAAAGTTTCTATATGTTGTATTTCTTGTTCCAAATTACTAAAGCTTTGATAGTTTTCTGATTGATATATAATATCCATATTACTTTTTATTATTTCTTCATAACTTTGAACTGTATTATAGATATATTGGTCTATATTTAATTCTACTTTAGCAATTTTTTTAATGATTATATCTTCAACTTCTTTATATTTTTCATATTGTCTAGTTTCAATAAGTTTATTGTACATCTGAGAATATTGTTCTTTTATTACCTCTAAAGATTTGACTTCTCTAGCTTCAGAATTACTAAATAACATATTACATATCAAATATAACTTATCAATTTTTTGTATCATTACTTTAACTTTTAAATCTAATAGTTCTCTCGTTAATACTTTATTGTTATTCACATTTTCAACTCCTGATTGTTTCTTTGTATAAAACTTATAGAATTATATCACTCTCATTGTAGTTTGTAAATACATTATGTTTATTTTCTTGCCTTTCCATCTCTAATTTCTACCTTGTTTCTCATTTACAAGTTGTTTTACTTCATTGTGTAAATTCGTATTATCACTCATTATTCTATCTTATTCCTTTTGGTCTTCTTCTGCCTTTTCAAACATTTTTGATTTTCTTAATCACTTAATTTATTATCTGTTCATATTTCTATTGGTATCTATACACTTTTTAAATTCAAGTTAGACATTCCATCACCTTCTTCCTTTTATTTGCTTCATTTTCAATTTTTAGCTATTTTTAATTTTTTTAGTATAATTTTATATTTTTAAGATGTAGCTAAAAAATTTCACTAAAAAAATCGCTTTAGAAATTTTATCTAAAACGATTCCTAATTCTAAATTGTCTAGATGTCTGGATAATCCAAATATGTTATTTTTTTATAATATGTTTTTTTCTTTTTTCAATACTTTCTATCTTGTTTTGCTCGGGAATTTGACAGTTAATTAAATAAAAAATTAATACAAGCATTGAAAATGCTTAATTTTTTTGTCAAATTTTTCTT
>CALXJU010000056.1 GCA_944388705.1 uncultured Clostridia bacterium | reverse complement strand
TTAAATGACAGAGATGATACCATAGGAATTACAACTTGGTTTAATGAAAGATATGTAAAAGATTGTTCAAGAAAAACAAGAGATCATATGTATTCAAAACAAAAAACAGCAAGGCTTATAATGGGAAATTACTATGGTTATGAAAAAATTTTCAAAGACAATATACCAATGTTATATGTTATTGAAGAACTAAAACCAGTTATTAAACTTATATTCAAATTATATGTTGAAGATAGAATGGGTTTTCAAAGAATTAGTCAAGAATTAAATACAAAATATAATTATCCTACACCATCTAAATATTATAGAGAAAAACATTTTGAAAGAGGCAGAATATATAAGCATAAAGTACAGGAAAAATGGACAAAAGATATGGTAAGTAATATTTTGAAAAATGAAATTTATACTGGGACTTTAATTACTCATAAAAAAAGAACTGTAAATATAAGAGGTAGGGTAGTAGAAGTTCCAAAAGAAGAACAATTTATATTTGAGAATCATCATGAAGCTATTATTTCAAAAGAAATATTTAATTTAGCACAAGAAATAAGAACTAAAAAAATTAAACAAAATACATCAAGCACAAATAAAAAAAGAGACTACTATTTTTCAGGAATGTGTATATGTAATGATTGTGGCTCTGGTATGTCAGGAATTATAATCAAAAGGAAAGTAGCTGAAAAAGGTTATGATTGTTCAAAGTACAGGCAATTTGGAACAAAGGCTTGTCATTGCCATGAAGTAAAGGAAAAAGATATTTTAGTTCATTTAAAAGAGTTTTTAAAATTTACAAAACAGAAATATTTAGAAGAAATAAAAAATATAAAAATTGAAATAAAACAAGATAAAAAAGAAAACAACAAATATAAATTGCAAAATAAATTAAATATTTTAAATGAAGAATATAAAATGCTTGTTAATCAAAAAATAAAAGAATTAGCATCTGCAAACAACGAAATGGCAAAAATTATTGAGAATACATATAAAGAGTTAGAAAAAGAAAAGATGCAAAATATATCTTACATACAGACATTATTAGAAAAAGATGAAAAGAAGAATTTAGAAGAAAAAGTAAATAAGCTAAAAACTTCAATAGAGTATTTTGATTATATTATAAATTCAGACGTGCCAAACAAAATGATATTACAAATGATTATTGATAAAATATATATTGATAGAGATAAAACTATTAAATTTAGATTAAAAGTTGATATTAATAAAATGATTTAAACACATCCAAAGATGTGTACTTTACCCCGGTATGTACAACTGAAATAATTGGTTTTGCTAAGGCTGATACATATTTTAAGAAAATTAATACAGAACTTATTGGCATTAGTGTTGATGGTTTAAATTCTCATCTTGCTTGGCTTTATGATATTTATTTAAAAACAGGTCTTATTGTAAATTTTCCTATAATTGCAGATCAAAATGGAGTTATCGCCAGAAAATATGGAATGATTTCTAATGATGTAAGCTCTACAGAAACTGTTAGAAATGTATTTATTATTGATGATAAAGGAATTATAAGAAGTATTTTTGTCTATCCTATGAATATAGGTAGATATATCCCAGAAATATTAAGAACTGTAACAGCATTACAATATGCTGATAAAAATAATTGTATGACCCCTGCTAACTGGGTTCCAGGAAATCCTATGATTGTACCTCCTCCTAAAACATTTAATGCTTTACGTGAGAGGAATGAAAATATTAATAAAAATAGAAATGGTATGTCATGGTATTTAAGTTTTAAAAATGTTGATAATACACCAAAATTGGATAAAGGTAAATAATCCAAATAGGGATTTGGGGACGTTCTCGAAATCCCTATTTTTTAATTTAATACAAATATAACAAACTAAATTTGTCACTTAAAAGTTCTATATTAAAATATTTACAATATCACAAATATTTATATTGTATTCTTTATTAATTTGAATTTTCTTTTTAATATAGTCAATATTTGTCACTTTACCTTTAATTTCACCATACTTTCCATTTTTATAAAATGTTATTATAACATAACTTTCATTTTCAATCTGATTAAATTTATTGTTTAGCTCATTTAAGGTATCTTCAGCTAACTCTCTTTTTTCCTCGTATTCTATTTCTTTTTCTCTTAATGCTTCTTGCAATCCTTTCAATGCATCAAATGGAAGAAATTGTTTTGCTCTTGCTACTTTATTCACCACTATTATGACCTCCTATTAATTTATTCCTCATAATTGTTGTTGCACCATCTTCTAAATCCATTCCTCTTATTATTGCATTTTTTCCCATTTTATTTTTTATCTTACACATTGCAAGTTCTAATTTTCTTTCTTCATCAATCTTTTCTTGGTCTATAAATAAACTTAATTGTATGCTCTCTGTCTCAATTACATTTGTAAAGTTTACACCTATTCTTCTAATTGGAATAACTTTATCTGTAGTTTTATCATATATTTCTAAAAACGCTTTTAAAAGTTCTGAATAGGTATTTGTATAATTAATTAATTTTCTAGTTCCTCCTGTTGCTTTTATAGTATTTTTTGAATAGCCTATATAAAGCCCTACAGTATCAGTTACTAAATTACTTTCTATAAGTCTTAAACTCCCTAGCTCTACCATTTCTTTTAATACTAATCTTGCTTTTATAAATGAATAATCTTCAAATAGAACTTGACTATTAGTTATAGAATTTGTTTTGGGCTTATATACTTTTATATCTGCAAT
>CALXJU010000055.1 GCA_944388705.1 uncultured Clostridia bacterium | reverse complement strand
TTGGCTTTTATATGATGTGGTCAGACAAAAGAAGAGCTAAATGGGGAAAATGGAGGATACCTGAAAATACACTTTTTATAGTAACCGCATTAGGAGGAGGAATTGGTACAATTGCAGGAATGTATACATTTAGACATAAAACAAAAAAATTAAAATTCACAATTGGATTACCAACAATATTAATATTAGAAATAATATTGATTATATACTTGAAAATTATATAGAGAAAAAATAAAATAATTACAAAAATAATATAAAAAATAAGTGAGAAACTGTGAAAAAAGCCTGGAAAGTGACTAAATTTGACAGAATGCGATAAACATGTTAAAATAGTATGAGTGTAGAATATAAAATATAGGAGAAAAGAATGAGAGTTTTATTAATAAATCACTTTCCACTAAGAGGTTCAGGTAGTGGAGTTTATGTTGCTAATATAGCTAAAAGCTTAGTAAAAAGAGGACATAAAGTTTGTATTATAATGCCAGAAAATACAACACAAATTACACCAATTGAAGGAGTAAAAATTCATCCAGTATTTTTTAAAAGAGAAGAAATAATAGAAGGTCAATTGGACTTTAATTTTCCATGTATGGATCCTCATCCAAGGAGTAATTTGTTATTTGAAAATATGACAGATTGCCAACTTGAACAATACGAAACAGCTTTTAGGACTGCTATTGAATATGAAATAAACGAATTTAAACCAGATATTATTCATACACAACATATCTGGATTATATCAGGTTTATTAGTAAATTATAATATTCCATATATAATAACATCCCACGGAGCCGAATTTATTACATATAAAAAGACAAATAGATTTGATAAATATGGTTTTAATGCTGTAAAAGGTTGTAGTAAAATAATTACTATATCAAGCGATAATGAAAAAGATATAATTAATAAATTCCCAGAAATAAGACATAAACTTGCATTTGTCAGAAATGGATATAATTCGCAAGATTTTTTTGTTGAAGAATTAAATAAAGAAGAAGTCTTGAAAAAGTTTTCAATAAATGAAAATTTTGAAAAAATTGTTTTGTTTGTTGGAAGAATTTCAAAAATGAAAGGCGTAGATGTACTAGTAAAAGCAGCTGGTATATATGAAAATGACAAAATAGCAACTTTAATTGTAGGAGATGGAGCATATAAAACTGAACTAGAATCCTTAAAAAATGAATTACAATTAAAAAATATTATTTTCTTAGGTAGCAAGAGTCATGAAGAATTACGATTATTATATAATATTTCAGATGTTTTAGTATTGCCTTCAAGAAAAGAAGCTTTACCATTAGTAGCAATAGAGGCATTAGCATGTGGAACACCAGCAATTGTCACAGATCAATCAGGAATGCCAAATATAATTAATAAAGATGTTGGTTTAGTTTTTAAAATGGATGATGAAAAAATGTTAGCTGAAAAGATAAAATTAATACTTGATAAAAAAGTTGTTTTTGACAAAGAATGGATTTCTGATTATGCAAAGAATAAATATTCTCAAGATATCTTTATGGATAAATTACTAATGTTGTATGAAGAAATAAGGGGGAAATAGAGTGATATTAAATAATGGAAATTATATACCATCTATAGGATTCGGAACATCACTAATACAAGGAGAAGAATGTGTTAAAAATATTAAACAGGCATTAAAAGTAGGATATAGACACATAGACACAGCCTCTGTATATGAAAACGAAAAAGAAATAGGACAAGCAATAAAAGAAAGCGATGTACCAAGAGAAGAAATATTTATAACAAGTAAAGTATGGAAAGATTCAATGGGGTATGAAAGTACTCTAAAATCTTTTTATAAAACATTAGAAAATTTACAGTTAGATTATTTAGACTTATTCTTAATACATTGGCCTAGAAATAATGACAGACAATTAAATATTGATACATGGAAAGCATTAGAAAAATTGTATAAAGAAAAAAAAGTGAAAGCAATAGGTGTTTCAAATTTTTTGAAACATCATTTAGATATAATTTTAGAAGAATGTGAAATTATACCAATGGTTAATCAATTAGAATTTCATCCAGGATTAATGAGAAAGGAAACAGTTGATTTTTGTAAAGAGAAAAATATCATTGTAGAAGCATGGGCGCCATTAGGAAAAGGAAAAATGCTAGAAAATGAGGAATTAAAAAGAATTGCAAATAAATATAACAAATCTGTAGCTCAATTATGTATAAAATGGTGTTTACAAAATGGAGTAATACCATTACCAAAAACTACAAATGAAAATCGAATGAAAGAAAATAAAGATATTAATGATTTTGAAATTTCTAAAGAAGATATGTTATTTATCAATAATATGGAATTCTTTTATGGTTCTACAATGGATCCTAATAAATCATAATAAGATAATAAAAGAGGTAAAAATATGAAATATAAAATATCTATTGTTATGCCTTTCTATAATTCAGAAAGTTATATAGAAGAAGCAATTGAAAGTGTCATTAATCAAACTATAGGATTTGAAAATATTCAATTAATACTAGTTAATGATGGTTCAAATGATAATAGTGAAAAAATTTGTTTAAAATATAAAAATATATATAATAATATTATATATATAAAACAAGAAAATGGAGGAGTGTCTTCTGCTAGAAATAAAGGATTAGAGTATGTAGAAGGAAAATACACTAACTTTATTGATAGTGATGATAAATGGGATAAAAATGCATTGCTGAAATTATACAATTTCATGGAAGAAAATTATTTAGAAGTCGATTTTGCAAGTGCTAGAATTAAAAATTTTGAAGCCAATGAGGATTATCATTATTTAGATTATAAGTTTTATAATACTAGAGTAATAGATATAATGGAAGAACCAGAAATGATAATTTTTCATGTTGCCTCAACATTATTTAAAACAGAAATTGTAAAAAACATGAGATTTGATACAAAAATAAAAATAGGAGAAGATGCTGTATTTACCAACATAATATTATTGAACAAACTTAAATATGGTGTGGTTAGAGAAGCAATATACAACTATAGAAAAAGAAATACTAATAATTCAACAATGCAAAGTATTTTTAGAAATAAGACATGGTATTTTGATTCTCCTAGATATTTTTGGAAAAGATTAATAGATGAATCAATAAAAATACATAAAAAAGTGATTGATTATATACAATTTGTTTTGTTATATGAAATTAGATGGAGAATTAATTGTGATTATATAGGTTTTAATTTTTTAGAAGTAAAAGAACATTTAAAACTAGTTGAAGATACTGTAAAATATATAGATTATAAGAATATAGAGAAATATTGTTTTCTAACAGATGATGAAAAAAGTATTATTAAACAAATTAAAGATATATAAAAATAACTATACATTTTGTATAGTTATTTTTATATACAAGTTACATAATAAAGTAAAAAAAATACAAATAAATGTAAAAATATAAATTATCAACAATCAAATGTGAATAATGTGTGAAAAAAATATGACCATTATAAGTTATTCACAGAGTTATCCACATTAT
>CALXJU010000054.1 GCA_944388705.1 uncultured Clostridia bacterium | reverse complement strand
ATTACAAAAAAATGATGAAAGCCTTAAAAATACAGGGGTGTAACTAAATAAAATATAAATTTAGTTGACACTACCTACATGTGCTAGGGGGAAATAAAATGAATGACAAAATAATAATAAAAGGAGCAAAAGAACATAATTTAAAAAATATAAACTTAGAAATACCAAGAGATAAATTAGTAGTAATAACAGGACTATCAGGTTCTGGAAAATCATCATTAGCATTTGACACATTATATGCAGAAGGACAAAGAAGATATGTAGAAAGTTTATCATCATATGCAAGACAATTCTTAGGACTAATGGAAAAGCCTGAAGTAGAATCAATAGAAGGATTATCTCCAGCAATATCGATAGACCAAAAAACAACCTCAAAAAATCCACGTTCAACAGTAGGAACAGTAACAGAAATATATGATTATATACGTTTATTATATGCAAGAATAGGAATACCATACTGCCCACACTGTGGAAAGAAAATTGAAAAACAGACAATAGACCAAATCGTAGATAATGTAATGAAACTAGAAGAAGGGACAAGAATACAAATATTAGCACCAGTGGTAAGAGGAAGAAAAGGAGAATACACAAAATTACTAGAGGAATTACAAAAAGAAGGATTTGCAAGAATAAGGATAGATGGAGAAAATTATGAATTAACAGATGAAATAAAATTAGATAAAAACAAAAAACATGAAATAGAAATAGTTGTAGATAGATTAGTCATAAAACCAGAAATAGTAGGAAGATTAACAGAATCAATAGAAGTAGCACTAAAACATGCAGAAAATATGGTATTAATAGATATTGTAGGAAAAGAACCAGTATTATATAGTTGTAATTATGCATGTCCAGACTGTGGATTTAGTTTCCCAGAATTAACACCAAGAATGTTTTCATTTAATAATCCATTTGGTGCATGTCCAAAATGTTCAGGAATAGGATATTTAATGAAAATGGATGAAGATTTAATAATTCCTGATAAAAATAAAACACTATATGATGGAGTAAAAGCATTTGGGTCAAGCACTATGAAAAAAGGTGACACAATGGCAAAAATGTATTTTGAAAGTATAGGAAGACATTATGGTGTAGAAATCAAAAATAAAAAAATAAAAGACTTACCAAGAGATTTTCTTGAAAAAATATTATATGGAACAGGAACAGAAGAAATAGATTTTGAATTTGAATCACCATATGGAACACGAAAATTTAAAACACCATTTGAAGGAGTAATTCCAACACTAGAAAGACGTCATAATGAAACAAAATCACAAGGAATGAGAGAATTTTATGAAATGTATATGAGTAATATGCATTGTGATGAATGTAATGGGGCAAGACTAAAAAAAGAAATATTAAGTATAAAAATAAATGGTAAAAACATAAATGAAATGACAGATATGTCAATAAATCAGATACAAAATTTCTTAAAAAACTTAGAATTAACACAAACACAAAAAATGATAGCAGATATGATATTAAAAGAAATAGATGCAAGATTACAATTTTTAATAGATGTAGGATTAGAATATCTAACATTATCAAGAAGTGCTGGAACACTATCAGGAGGAGAAGCACAACGTATACGTTTAGCAACACAAATAGGTTCAGGACTAACAGGAGTACTATATATCTTAGATGAACCTAGCATAGGACTTCATCAAAGAGATAATGATAGATTAATAGCAACTTTAAAAAAATTAAGAGATTTAGGAAATACATTGTTAGTAGTAGAACATGATGAAGATACAATGTATGCAGCAGACCAAATAATAGATATTGGACCAGGTGCAGGAGTACATGGAGGAAGAGTAATGGCACAAGGAACAGCAGAAGAAATAAAAAATGTAGAAGGTTCAATAACAGGAGATTATTTAAGTGGAAGAAAAAGAATTCGAGTACCAGAAAAAAGAAGAAAAGGAAATAAAAAGAGTATAGAAATAAAAGGTGCAACAGAAAACAACTTAAAAAATGTAAGTGTAAAATTTCCACTTGGAGTATTTACATGTGTTACAGGAGTATCAGGTTCAGGAAAAAGTACATTAATAAATGAAGTATTATATAAAAACATAGCACAAAAATTAAATGGAGCAAGTGATAAACCAGGAAAATGTAAAGAAATAAAAGGAATAGAAAATATAGATAAAATAATAAATATAGATCAATCACCAATAGGACGTACACCACGTTCAAATCCGGCAACATATACAGGTGCATTTGACTTAATAAGAGACATATTTGCAGGAACAAATGAAGCAAAAATCAGAGGATATGAAAAAGGAAGATTTAGCTTTAATGTATCAGGAGGAAGATGTGAAAGTTGTAATGGAGATGGAGTACATAAAATAGAAATGCATTTCTTACCAGATGTATATGTACCATGTGAAGTATGTAAAGGAAAACGTTACAATAGAGAAACACTAGAAGTAAAATATAAAGGCAAGAATATTGCAGATGTATTAGATATGACTGTTGAAGAAGCATTAGAATTCTTTAGTAATATACCAAAAATAAAACAAAAAATCCAAACATTATATGATGTAGGACTTGGATATATTAAATTAGGACAACCATCAACAACATTATCAGGTGGAGAAGCACAAAGAGTAAAACTTGCAACAGAATTATCAAAAAGAGCAACAGGAAAAACACTATATATATTAGATGAACCAACAACAGGACTTCATATTGCAGATGTTCATAGATTAGTTGATATCTTACAAAGATTGGTAGATACAGGAAATACAATAATAGTTATAGAACATAATTTAGATTTAATAAAAACTTGTGACCATATAATTGATTTAGGTCCAGAAGGCGGAGATGCAGGAGGAGAAGTAGTTGCAATAGGAACACCAGAACAAATTTGTAAAAATGAAAGAAGTTATACAGGAAAGTTTTTAAAGAAATATTTGGATTAGGGAAATTTTGGGACGGTTCTCTTTTTTCCAAAATGGAAAAATTGGGACAGACCGTATATTATTTTTAATACAAAGTTAATATATTACTATTTCATAGCAAAAACATATCTAGGGCTTTCGTCGGGGGTCTTTGCTTATTCAATAGTAATATATTAACTTTACAAAATCAATTATGAAGGTCTGTCCCCAAATTGCCGAAAAGATAAAAAGAGAACCGTCCCCAAATTGCCAAAAAGGAAAAAATGGGACAGTTCCCAAATTTCCCTTTTAGAAGGAGAAGATATATGGAAAGAGTAGATAAAACAAATTATTATTTAAATATAGCAGAAACAGTAGCACAAAGAGGAACTTGTATAAGAAATAATTATGGAAGTGTAATAGTAAAAAATGATGAGATAATATCAACAGGATATACTGGAGCACCAAGAGGAAGAAAAAACTGCATAGACTTAGGATATTGTAGAAGAAAAGTAAATAATACACCAAGTGGAGCTGGATATGAGTTATGTAGGTCAGTACATAGTGAACAAAATGCAATAATAAGTTCTGACAGAAAAAGTATGATAGGTTCAACATTATATTTAGTAGGAATAAATAAAAGAACAGGTGAATATATTACAGACAATGAACCATGTACTTTATGTAAAAGAATGATTATAAATGCAGGAATTGAAAAAGTTGTAATGAGAGATGATAAAGAAAATTATAGAGTAGAAATGGTTTCTAATTGGATAGAAAATGATGATACAATCTAAATAAAAAAACAAGAAAAAATGTTCAAAAAACTATGTCAATCATTTTTGAAAATGTCTTAAAAAATTTTATTTATTAGCACTAAAATTTTTATATTTAGTGCTAATATTT
>CALXJU010000053.1 GCA_944388705.1 uncultured Clostridia bacterium | reverse complement strand
CTTTTCAATGTGCTTTTTTACAAATTTTAGATAATATTTTCATAATCTATTTTTTCATAAATTACTTTACACTATCCTTTTTTATTTTTGGCAAGTAATTTTATTTACCCCCATATTTATATTTTACTATATATGAAAAAAACTGTCAAATTTTTTTGACAGTTTTCGCTTTATTCTTTCAAAATTATTCTTCCCAATTATGATATACATCCATAACATCATCTAACTCTTCTAGTTTCTCTATTAGTCTTTCCATCTTTTCTTGTCCAGCTTCATCTAATACTACTGTTGTTGTTGGGAGCATTTGAACTTCTGCTTCTAAGAATGTTAATCCTGCTTCTTCTAATTTTTCTCTTACTGCTGAAAAGTCTGATGGTTCTGTTGTTATTTCATATACTTCTTCTGATGAATTAAAATCTTCTGCTCCAGCATCTAATGCTAACATCATTAGTTCTTCTTCATCCATTGTTGTTGTAGCTTTTTCTATTACTATCATTCCTTTTTTGTTAAACATGTATGATACACATCCTGTTGTTCCTAAGTTTCCTCCCGCTTTGTCAAATACATGTCTTACATCTGCTGCTGTTCTATTTCTATTGTCTGTGTTTGCATTTACTATTACTGCTACTCCATTTGGTCCATATCCTTCATATACTACTTCTTCATATGTTGCTGTATTTCCTTCTCCTGATGCTTTTTTGATTGCATTATTTATTGTGTCATTTGGCATATTTGCTGCTTTACATTTTGCTATTACATCTTTTAATTTTGAGTTTCCTGCTGGGTCTGGTCCTCCTTGTTTTACTGCTATTAATAGTTCTCTTCCTAGTTTTGTAAATATTTTTCCTCTTGCTGCATCTGCTTTTCCTTTTTTGGCTTGTATGTTATGCCATTTACTGTGTCCTGACATTTTTTATTCCTCCTTTAAATTTTTTCCTTTATTTTCAAGGTTTTCAGCTTTTTAATGACTGATTTTACTCCTTTTTTATCTTAAACAAAAATTCTAAATTATTTTACCATATTTTTTTATATTTGTGTAGTATTTTTACAAATATTTTTGTGTTTTACCCATGTTAGTAGTATCTACTCCTACTTTGATTTTTTATGTTTACAATAAAATTGTAAGTTATAGGGATAATTACTATTATATTTTTATGACTTTTTTATAAAAACTTTATCAATTTCTTGACTTTTTACCCACAAATATATTATAATAAATATAGGAAATGAAGAAACCACAAACGTGGTTTTGCCGAAATTAGTTGTAAAAACTCACACCTAACTCGCCAAAGTACAGATGTGAGTTTTTTTATTTATGTAGTTGCTTATCAACCCAGTTCTTATAAAGAACTGTTGCCAAGGCAACGTTTAATGTTAAAGATAACATTAATGATAATATTAAAAATAGTATCACTTTAACCATAAACATCACCACCCTTCCTACGAAGATTCGTAAAAATTGGTGGCAAAACCACATCCGCTTATTCTCATTCCCTATGGTAATTATTCTACAATATTCCTTTTATTTTGTCTACCAAATTTATAAAATTCATTAAATTTTATTCTAAAAATACATTCAACCTCAGCAACAACTTACTATTTACCATAATTTTAAAAATAAAGAAGAAATCATTTCATATTACATTTCTTCTCTTTTTAAAGAATGGAAATTGAATAATGAGAATAATTTAGCATATAGCATTTTTTCTTTTTTTCAGAAAAATAAAGATATTATTGATTTACTTTATAAATCACATCTTCAATATTTAATTTTAGATAATATTTTAACATTAAATGAATATAGCAAAAATGATTCAGATATTATGGCTTATTCAAAAGTAACTGTTGCTTATTTAATTTTTGGTTGGTGTGATGAATGGTATAAGAGAGGGATGAAAAATACTCCTGAAGAAATGGCTAAATTATTTGAACAAGGAAAAAGCAATGAGTTTCATTGCTTTTGAAATCTTATTCTACATTTATTAATTCATATTCTCTTGTTCCAACACCAAGTTCTGTTGCTGCTTCTATTGTATGAATTCCATGTAAAGATTCTATTCTTTTTATTAAAGTATCTTTTCCTGGATCTTCTGAATTATATACAAGGTCTAAACAAGCCTGGTCTATTGCAACTGGGTCTAATGATGCTAGAATTCCTATATCTTTCATACATGGTAGCGATGCATTTGCATCACAATCACAGTCTTTTGATATATTTTTCATAACATTTATAAATGCCATATTTCCTTTAAAATAGTTTACTACTGATTCTGCCGCATCTGCCATTGCCTCTAAAAATCTATCTTGTTCTGGTAAATTATCAAATAATTTTGTTTGGTCGTCTGTTACTCCACCTGTATGAATTAAAGTTTTCCCTGCTGATGAACCACATCCTATTGATAATTGTTTTAATGCTCCACCATAGCCTCCCATTGCATGTCCTTTGAAATGTGATAACACTAGCATTGAGTCATAATTTGCTAAGTTTTTTCCAACATAATTTTTCTTTAATACTTTACCATTTGGAATATCTAATTTACTGCAACTTTTCCAGGTAATTCTTTACCTAATGTTTTAAACATTTTTACAATGTTTTCTGGTGTAATTTCCTTACAAAAATAAACTTTTGCTTTTTCCATAATCAATTCCTCCTTTATATTTATAAAATTTTATTTTATCCAATTTATATAATCTTCATCAGTTTCTCTTCCAGTAAATCTTTTATTACTTATAAAGTTTAGATTTTTGTATGTATTTTTTAAATCTCTAAAACTTCCTTCTGAACTAGAACCTCCACTTGTTACAAATACATATATTTTTTTACCTTCTAAATTATTTTCTTCAATAAAAGTATTAATTATTGTAGGTGCTGTGTACCACCAAACTGGAAAACCTAATACAGCTGGTTCAATTTCAAATAAATACCCATCAATTGCATTTGCAATTTTTTCTGCAACACTTTTTGTTACTCCACTTGCTGAAAAATAACTTATTAAAATCTTGCTCATTATAAATTCCTCCAATCTTAAAATAGAATTAATTTTTCTTATTCATTTTATTTTCTCTCCTAACTTAATTTATTATATTCTTCATCTGAAACTTCTTCACACCACTCATTTTTTGTATCTTCTCCTGGTACTTCTATTGCAATATGTGAAAACCAACTATCCTTTTTTGCTCCGTGCCAATGTTTTACATTTGCAGGAATTACTATTACTTTTCCTGGTTCTAAACTTACAGCTTCTTTTCCTTCTTCTTGATACCAACCATATCCTGCTGTACATATTAAAATTTGTCCTCCATTTTTACTTGCATGATGTATATGCCAATTATTTCTACATCCTGGTTCAAATGTTACATTTGCTAAAAATAATGAACTTGAATTATCTACTAATGGATTTAGATAACTATTTCCTGCAAAATATTGTGCAAATGCATCATTAGGTTTACCTTTTCCAAACATATTTACTTTTTCAAATTCTTTTTCTTCCATAACTAATCTCTCCTTTTTTATTTTTATTTTTTATCTTCTTAATTGAATTGAAGATAATATAAATAACAAGTGAAATCGCAAATAAAATTGTTGTATATTTTAAGTAAAATATTAAAGTAATATACATATTACAATGCTTCTTTTATCATACATATATAATTTATTTTAATAATTTTAATAACCCATTATAAGTAATTTCATATATAGTTTGGAATTTAAACGGTACTTTTGCTTTTTCCATTGCTTCCTTTTGCTTTTCTGTTACTTCAGCATAAGGATATATGCCATACATAAATGGAAAAAATGAAAATATAAATTTATCTTTTTCTTCTTCTGTCATATCTTTAAAAAATTTATTGATACATTTTCTTACCATTTCTACTGATTTGCCATATGCTTTTTTAAATTTTATTAGTTCTTCTATTCTGCTGTTTTCTTCCATATCATACATATTCATTGAAAGTAACTTTAAAAGGTTTTTTCTTTTTTCTATGGTTTTGGCTAATTTATCAGCAAAATTTTCTTTTGTTAGTTCTTCATTTTTGCTATATACATCTTCTAAATCTTTTATCCATTTTTCATATTCTCTTTTAAAAAGTGCTAAAAATATTTCTTCTTTTGTTTGAAAATAATAGTATATAGAAGTTCTGGAAAAATTACCTTGCTCTCCAATTCCTTTTATTGTGATATCTTTAAAACTCGTTTCTTTATAAAGTTCCTCACAAGCCTTAATAATTTCTTCTTTCTTATCTTCTCCTATTTCATTATTCATTTTTTTGCCCCCCTTTTTTCGACATTGTGTCAACTTTCATTTATTGTATATCACTTTTTTGACACTGTGTCAATAGTTTTCTACAAAAAAGACAAATGATTTTTTTGAAATGCACCCCATTTAGTGTCCACTAAATAGGGTTCACTTCATTTTTATCATCTGCCTGTAGGGATGATTACTGCTTTTCATACCATTTTGCAAATTCCTGCATTGCTTGTACTGAACCATCAATTTTTCTTCTATTCTCTCTTTCTTTTAAAT
>CALXJU010000052.1 GCA_944388705.1 uncultured Clostridia bacterium | reverse complement strand
ATAAGGAATTGGCATACTTATCTTTCCATTTCTTCATCTAATTCATTCATAACATCATCTAGCATATCTTCATCAATCACTTTATAATCTTTTACATGTTCCTTATCAGTTTGTAAAGCGACTAATCTTTCAAAAATATCCTTGTTTACATCTGGATCACATTTATCTAAAAAATAACCTATTGTAGTAAGAATCGGTTTTTCCATGTCAGGATTTTCAAAATCATATACCTTTAAATTTTCGGTATGCCCCAGCTTTTCGTTTACATCTACAATAATATCTGGTAAATCCTCATATCTTGCTACAAATTCTTCACTACCATTATCAATATAAACCAATCTTTCATTGCTCTGAAGTAGTTGTTTTATTTCTTCTTTATTATACTGATTTAGTATTCCCTGATTCTCGCTCATCACTTTTTTCCTCCTTTACTAAACTTTCTAAAAATTCATTTTCACATTTAATTGATGTTATGTATAAACGTCCTAAATCCTTTTCTAATTTATTTTTTGTATTTTTTATTTTAGTTTCATACTTACTGATAATCCTTAAATTATCTTTAATTCTTGCATTAATTGAAGAACTCATTTTATTATAATCTTCAACTGTTTTTTGCATATTAGCAAACTCTAAATTTAATTTTGTAAAATCCATAATTTTATTCCTCCTTTATATTTTTTACATAAATTTTTCTATGATATACTAATATTTCTTTTGTTAAAGTATTATTTTCATATATCCAATATCTACTTCCCCAAAAATTTCTCCAAAAAATTTTAAACATATTTATCATAATTATCTTTCCATTTCATCTTTTGAATATAAATTATAATTATTATCAACCTTTTCAAGAAGATCGCTCCATGACATTTTTTCTAATTCATCTAATGATGTATTTTTTTTAATATGATTTTCAGTAATAAAATCACTTATCCTTGTTGGTGATAAATTATAATATTCATCCTTTAAATATGTATAATAAGATAAATCTTTTATTCTTTTTACTTCTTCATCTGAAATACTATAATTTTCATTTGCTGCAACAGTATATATTGAATCATATATACAATATGTGATTAAATTGTGTTTATCTTCGCTTGATAATCTTTTATACATCTCTAAACTGTCCACTTAATTTTTCCTCCTCTCTAGAACATCTGCTTGATATAACGCAAGCACAAAATAAAAAAAGCAATAAGAATAACCCTATTGCAATCAAAATAATCTTTATCATATTTATTTTTCCAATCTTACTATCCTACTGTTTATATATAAATTTCTTTCTATTTCTTTTGATATTAAATTCACAAATATATCTCTCTTCTATTTTAAATTTTTTCAAAATAAAAAGATTATCTAATTTAGATAACCATAGCTAATAATTATATAAAATTTAATTTTTTTAAATCTTTAGATTTTCTATATTTCTTCACATGTTTTTACTAGCATTTTTACATTATTTTCAAACTAACTGTTCTTATTATCTATTTCCTTTCATATGATTATGCATTTTACATAACATTTGACAATTGTTTATATCAGTTGCTCCACCCTTACTCCAAGCAGTAACATGATCAGCATCCATCTCTTTATAATCCCAAATTTTGGATACATTGGCACTTCCTTCTAAAACACATAAAGGACAATTTGATTTTCCAGTCTCTCTAGCCATTTGCGTTTGTTTTGCATATACTGTTTTTTTCACTGGTTCATCAAAAAGTCTTATATTTAATAATTTTAAATCTTCTTTTTTACAACCATTTAATATATATTCATAGCATCCTTTTTTATCTTTAACATAAAAATCACTATATAATTTATGTAACTTTTTAGAAACTTCTTCTGGATTATATGGATTATTATGAAATTTATCATATAATCTTCCCCAATTAATTGTTTGCATTTCTTCTTCAACATCAATAAAAACGGTAGAAACCCAATTAATTACATCATTAAAATGGGTATATAATTCATTAATATTTTCATCTCTTCTGTGTTCTGCCATATAATGTTCTAGATTTTTTGCTTGTTCCCAATCTTTTGATACCCATCCTAACGCAATTTCTAACAGTCCTTGCCTTTTTACATCAGCTTTAGCATAGCTAAGCCACTTATGCAAATGAGAATTTTGAGAATTACTAAATATTTCTTTCGCTTTTGTAACAAAGGGGCCACTATAAATTGAATTTAATAATTCTTGATCATTTAAAGGTTTTCCAGCAATATTTATTGTTTTAAACCATTCTTTAATTTCAGATTCTTTTCCACTACAAATATAAATAGTTAATTTTGTATTCAATAATAAACTTTGTTTATCCTCTGGTAAGGAATTAAATTTATATGGAATACCATCTTTATCTATCCAAGCAAACCAATTAGTTATATATCTACCAATACTAGTAATTCTTTGTTGCCCATCCAACAATTCATATTTATTCTTATCAGTTTCTACAAAATAAATTAATCCTATAGGATATCCTTTTAACAATGAATCAATAACTGCAACATCATCTTTTCCATTGGCATAAATATAATTTCTTTGATATTCTGGCTGAATAGTTAATTGACCATTCCAGCCAAATAAACCTTTTTCTTCAGCTTCACTATATTGAAATCCGTTACAAATTTCTTTTATTGTTAAATCTGTTCTTAATGTTGTTTTCATATTACACCTCAACTTTCTGAATCAATATTCTATCATATATTTGCTTTCCATTTATATATCCTCTATGTCTTTTTGATGGAATCGTTCTTAATTCTTCAACTTCTTTTGTTGTATCTCCAGAATGCGTATGTCCAATAATTCTAAATTGTTTTGGATTATGAAACTTTAAAAATGTTATTGGAACACCCATTACATTTTTATAATCAGATGGTATAGCATCGTATCTAGGAACTTCTATCGCATTATAGTTATCAAATTTAGGATAAGTATTAGTTTTATAATCTTTTTGTAATTTTTTTATTAGTGGTTTATTAAATCTTAAATTATCTTCCATAGTCATTAAATTTAATTGGGTATGTCTCCTTTTTAAATCAATATTTGTATACCAACAAATATTTCCCATACTTCTCCATTTTTGACCATTCTCATCAATCCAAAATCTAGTTTTTCTAGGTTCAGAACTTGCTGGCACTTTAAAAGCCATATCTCCAGCATTTTTTCCTAACCATATTATCCCATCTCTAATTAAAGGAAACGTTTCTTTAGTTGTAGCATCATTTTCATTTCCTATAATTATAAATTGTTTTTTTGATTCAATTAGCCAAGCTAAAAATTCACGAAATAACGAAAATGGAGGATTTGTTATTATTATATCTGCCTCATCCCTAAGTTTTATTACTTCATCAGAGCGAAAATCTCCATCACCTTCTAAATAATCCCATTTTAAATCATTAATATCTATCTTCCCAGATTTATTCTCATCTTTATCTAAAGTAAAAATTTTACCATGAGAGTTAGTTTTATTTTCATCAAATTTTGGACTTTCTTTTTCGAATAATGAAAGTTGAACAAAAACATCGCTTTTTTTATCATTTGCATAACTTGTGCTAATTAATTTTTTCAAGCCTAACAGTTCGAAATTTTGTGCAAAATATCTAGTAAAATTAGACCATTCTGGATCATCACATGGTAATAATATAGTTTTATCTTTAAACACATCTGGATTAAATTCTAAATAAGCATTCATTTCTTTTTCAATATCTGAATACTCTGTATAAAACTCATCATCTTTTTCTTTTTTTGCTCTTTTTAAGCTTTCATTATTTGCCATATTTTCACCACCTAAGAATTTAATAGTCAACATAATTATAACATAAAATTTATTAATTTAGTGTTACATATAAACAAAATTAATATTTTATTTATCTTTTATTTTCATAATTAAATAATTTGCTAAATTCTTGTGAGGCTTTTTCCATTTCATAATTAATATTTTTTAAAGCTTTTTCCATTTTATGTTTACTTGGAAATTTTGCTATATTACCACTTCCTTTAAAATAATTATCCAAAACAAATCTTCTTCGCTGTTTATCATTATACTTTTCTTTCCTGCTATTTTGAAAAGCAACTTCTTGTATTAAATCATTAATAGTAATTTCATCAATATTATTTTTATTTTTAACATACATAGAAATATGTTCATACTTATATATGGCATGATTTACTATTGAATTATAAATATAATTATCAATATATTTTTCTTTTTTATCTACAATACTATTTTTGTATACAAATTCATCAATATTATTATTTTGGTTTAAGCTATCAAAGTAATTATTAAGTCGTTCCAAATCTTTATTTATATCTTTTCTACTAGCATATAAAATAGAAGTTTCATCATTAAATAAATATTTTTTAATCTTATTAGTTAATAATTTTATTTCTTTGCCAAGTTCATCATTTCTTATTGAATTATATTTGACTTTTTTAGATTTCTGATTATTTAATTCACGATATCGTTTTACTAATTCACCAAGTTTTAAAATATCCTCTTCCACATATAATTCATTAATATTTTTTAAGGCAAAATTTCTATCATTTGGATTAAAATATGATTTTAAATAATCTATATCTTCATTAGTTTTTTTCAAAAGTGGAGTGTAATATTTTTCTCTTTCTATAACAAGTTCTACTAATCTTTTTAAATACCTTTGCTCATCAGGACTTATTTTACCTTTTCTTCTGTAATTTACTTTATTATCACAGTATAAGTAATTAGGCTTTTTTTCAATAAAAGCAAAATGAATATGAGGCTGGTGTTTTCTATTAGTATGAACTGCAAAAACAAAACTCATATTTTTCATATCTTTAAAGCCACAATACTTTAAAAATTGAGGCATTACTTCTTTAGCTATCTTTTGTTCTAATGTTTTTATATCTATATTTTCATCAAGATATTCTCTTTTAAAACTTAAAATACC
>CALXJU010000051.1 GCA_944388705.1 uncultured Clostridia bacterium | reverse complement strand
AATAATATATATGCTCCTTCTTTTAATATAATTTTTAGTAATGCTTCATTAATCACCAAATGCACCTCCTCCGACTATTTTTCCTGTTCTTTTATCTACATATATTTCTACTCCGTTTAATCCCATATCATCAAGTCTTGAAAATACATAACATTCTATGTTTGTATCAAACACCTTGTCATATTCATTATATTTTCTTATGAAGAAATTGTTTGGTTTTATATTTCTAGTTTCTACTATTTGTGTACTTTTTGAATAACTTCCACATATTCTTTCCGCTTCTTCAAACCCTTTATCTGCGATTTCTGTAGCTTCAACTTCTGAAATTGTTGTAGTTGTCTCTTCATATTCTTCTAAAAATTTATCATAATCAGTCATAAATACTTCTGAATCTAGATTATTTACTTTTTCATCATATTGTACATGCATATTGTCTAAATCAATTTGACTTTCTAGTTCTGTTAAGTCTGTATTATATATACAATCTGTATTTACTATTTTACTTACTTTTAGCAAATGAACAGTATATTGCATATTTGCATTTTCAATTCGATTATAAGTATATTTTATATTCCCTATATTTACTTTTACATCTATTTTAGGCAGTGAAGATACTGTTAATATTAAAACATTATCATCAAATGTTTCTTGTGTAATTTCTTCTTCAAATGCAAAATTACATATATATGAATATTTTTCATAATCATCCATATTATCAATTTTTACTTGAAAGATTTTATAATTAATTTGTTCAAATTGCTGTTGATATTTATATTCTAATCCATCTAATGAATTTTTTGATACCATTTCTTTATATTCTAATTTATATGGTTTACAATTTAAACTAATTTCTGATAATGTGTTTTTTATTTTGTTTACATTTTTTATTTTTTCAGAAACAACTGCTCCTCCATTATCTGCTAATCTTATAACAGCTTGTTCATTATTTTCATCTAATTGAATTATGTAATTTTTGCTTATTGTTTCATAATCAAATTCTATAAAACTTTTTGTTGTATGTATTTGGTCTATTTCTTCTTCTGCTAAAATTGTTCCATTTTCATTATATGAAATAATTGATTTTTTCAGTATATTAATTATTTCTTTATAATTTTCATCACCTTTAAAAAACTCAAAATAATTTTCTTGATTATCTTTATATACTATTCTGTCTGGTTCTACCATTTCTACTCCAATTACTTGTTCTTCTTGTGTTTCATTTTCCTTATATATTGCATATGCAAAAATTGCTCCAATAATTAATATTGCAATAATTATTAAACTTACAATTACTATAACTTTTTTCTTCATCTTTTGACTCCTTTCATTTTTTATTGCCTTAATTCTATCACAACATTTATCGTTTTTCAATATATATAAAAAATAACACTCCTTTTTGAAGTGTTATTTCTATAAATGTTTTGCACTTAATTTTATTATTAAATCCATATTATCATCTTCTGCAACTTTGTTTTTTCTAATTGCCCCACATTTTTTACATTTAAATATAATCACATATCCCTTTTTAGAATTAGTTTCAAGTCCTATTGGTTCTAATATACCATGACAAGTTTCAGCTCTATCCCCTGGATTTATGTCTAAATGTTTTGAATGTAAACAATATGGACAATGATTTCTAGATGTATATCCTAATTTGGGTACTTTTTTGCCACAATTTTCACATATAAATTCTTCATCTATTTTAGTAAATTTACTTTTTTCTAACATTCTCTTTTCTCCTTAAATTCGAAAAAGAAGTCTGTCCCATTTTTTCCCTTTTGGCAAAATGGGGACGGTTCTCTTTTTTCCCTTTGGGAAATTTGGGGACAGTTCTTTTATTGTATTTTTTTATTTATATAGAAAAGTTTATATATTACTATGGAATAAAGCAAAGACCCCCGACGAATACCCAGAATATGTTTTTGCTATGTAATAGTAATATATAAACTTTTCGTTTAACTTAATAAATGTAAAATAGAGAACTGTCCCCAAATTTCCCAAAGGGAAAAAAGAGAACCGTCCCAAAATTACCCTTTAAAGTCTCCTCCTCCTAAAAATTCTTTTAATAAAGAATTTGATGGCACTAAATCTTCTGATATTGGTCTAAAATATCTTAATATTTCTAATAATCGTTGTGCTTCAGCATATTCTACTTCTTCGTTTGATATTTGTCTTAATAATGGCTCTGCTTCTGATTTTAATACACCTAATTCATATATTAATGATGTATTAAATATGAAATCTGCATCCTCTTGGAATGGGAAAATATTTTTTTCTTCTCCTTTATTTACATTATCCCATGAAGCTATTGTATCTTTTGCTGAATATCCTCTAAATTTACTATCTCTAACTATTCTTCTTATTAATCTTGTATCTGTTGTTGATATTCTATTAAATGCATCCATATTTAAGACTGTTAAAGCACTTATGTATATTTTGAATTTTTGGTCTTTTGCTATTTTTTCTGTTAATTTATCATTTAAGCAATGAATTCCTTCTATTACTAATATCTCATCTTTTGCTAATTTAATTTTGTTTCCATTATATCTTTTTGTTCCTTCATGGAAATCAAATTCTGGCATTTCAACTTCGTCACCATTTAACAATGCTACTAAGTGTTTATTAAATAAATCTGTATCAATTGCTTCTATACATTCAAAATCATACTCACCTTTTTCATTTCTAGGTGTATCTTTTCTTTCAACAAAATAATTATCTACTGATATTGTTACAGGTTTTAATCCATTTATTCTTAATTGAATTCCTAGTCTTTGTGCAAATGTTGTTTTTCCTGATGATGATGGTCCTGCTATTAATACCATTTTTATATCTTTTTTTGAAGCTATTTTATCAGCTATTTGTGATATTTTCTTTTCATGTAATGCTTCTGATAATAATATTAATTCTTTTATTTTATTTTCTTTTACTGCTGTATTTAGTCTATATACTGTTCCTACATTTAATACTTTATATATTGTTTCATATTCTTGTAATGCCCATAATAATTTTTTTGTTTCTTTAAATTCTGATAATGTGTTTACATCTTTTAGGCTTGGATATCTTAATAAAAATCCTTTACTATATTTTTGTAAATCAAATATTTTGGTTACTCCAGTATGTGTTGCAACTGTTTCATATATATAATTATAATAATTGTTACAATAATACATATTTATTTCATTATTATCTTCTAAATCAAATTGTAATCTTCCTTTTGGTGTATTTGTTTTTGCATAAAATTTTTCTGCTTCTTCTCTTGTCATTGTTCTTTTTTCTATTTTTAAGTCCTGGTCAATGATTTCTTGCATTTTTGCTTTTACTTTTTCTAGCATTTTGTCTGTTACTTCCATGTTTTCTATTGTACAATACATTGCATTTGATAATTGATAATCTACAACAACATGTGCTTTTGGATATGTTCTCCAAAATGCTTTTCCCATTATAAATGTTAGTGTTCTTCTGTATATTTTCATTCCTTCTTTTGAATTTATATCTATTAATTCAATTTTTCCGCTTTCTTCTAATGGATAATCTAAATTTTTGTATTCATTATTAAATTTTGCTCCTACTACTGGATATTCACTTTCTGCTATTTGTTCTTTTAATAAATCTGATATTCTTGTGTTTTCTTCTGCTTTCATTATTACTTTTTCTTTTTTTGTTTCTTCCATTTACATCTTCCTCCTCGTATATTTTACAACATTGTTTTTAATAAGTCAATTTATTTTTATTTTATGAATACTTTTTTGTTTTTATGTATATACTTTTTTTAGAGGTGGTTTAAATGAAATATGAAAGAGTTCAGGATATTTTAAATAATAAAGAGAAAATTGATATCTATTATAATGATAGACCCGTTTGGATTCAATGTATTGATAATAATATAGCTAAAGTTGGTTTTATTGATAATTTTGAAGAAAAAGATGTTTTTATCGAGGATTTATATGAGTAACTAAAGGGAAAACTAAAGGAGACAGTCCTTTTTGGTGCATTTAAATTATTATAAAAAAAGTTTATATATTACTATTGAATAAAGCCAAGACCCCCGACGAAAGCCCTAGCTATGTTTTGGCTATGAAATAGTAATATATAAACTTTTTGATATTTATTAAAAAACGCATCAAAAAGGATTGTCCCCTTTCAAACAAAAAGAACTGCCCCTTTTTGGAACAGTCCTTTAAATATTAGTCTTTTGTTGCATATGGTAATATAGCGATATGTCTAGCTCTTTTTACAGCTAATGTTATATCTCTTTGATGTTTAGCACATGCACCTGTTGTTCTTCTTGGTAATATTTTTCCCTTATCATTGATGAATTTTCTTAATTGTTCAGGATTTTTGTAATCTAATACAAAATTTTTGTCATTACATAATGCACAAACTTTTTTTCTTTGTTTTCTGAACTTTGGGTTAAAATCATCATCATAATTATTATTATTGTTTCTATTATTTCTTTTTTTGTTTTTATCTGCCATTTAAATTCCCCTCCTTGTTATGTTAAAATGGTAGGTCATCACTTGAAGAAACTTCAAAATCAGAACCTCCTGCTGGCATTGAAGAATTTCCAAATGTATTTTCAAATGCTGTATTTGCTCCCATTTCTCCTTCTCTTTTGCTATCTGCAAAATATGCTTCTTCAGCAACAACTTCTGTTACATAGTGTTTTTGACCTTGGTCATCATCCCATGTTCTTGTTTGAATTCTTCCTATTATTCCTACTTGTTGACCTTTTTTAAAGTATTTGCTACAAAATTCTCCTAATTTACTCCATGCTACTATATTTATGAAGTCTGCTTGTCTTTCTTCTCCCTGTCTTACAAATCTTCTATTTACTGCTAGTGCAAATGATGCTACTACTGTATTATTTGTTTGTGTATATCTTACTTCTGGGTCTCTTGTTAATCTACCCATTAATATTACTTTGTTCATATTTTATCACTTACCCTTTCTACTTTAATTAAGGCCCCTATGTTTCCTAATTACTTTTTCTAATTTAATTCGTATAATTAACTATTTTTTTATTACGATAAATTTTAATACTTCATCTGTAATTCTGTAAATTCTTTCTAATTCTGCTATTGATTCTGGTGTTGCTTCAAAATCAAATTGCATATAATATGCTTCTTTGTTTTTCTTGATTTCATAAGCTAATTTTCTTTTTCCCATATCAGTAACATTTTCTACTTTACCATTTTGGTTTATTAATCCTGTAAATTTTTCTTCTAATGCTTTTAAACCTGCTTCATCTACATTTGGATTAATAATGATTACACTTTCGTATTTGTTCATTATATTCCACCTCCTTCTGGATATATAACTCATTTTTTAATGAGTAAGGTATGTAATTTCTACATATTAAATAAAACAAACGATTTCCCGTTTGTTTTATCTTGGAGCAGGTAGTGGGAATCGAACCCACGTCATCAGCTTGGAAGGCTGAGGTTCTACCATTGAACTACACCTGC
>CALXJU010000050.1 GCA_944388705.1 uncultured Clostridia bacterium | reverse complement strand
ATAAAATCAACAACAATTCCACAAATAATAAACTCAACTGCAAAAGTAAAGCTAGATTTCATTAATATCATACCAAAATGATAAAAAAATACAGAACCTAAAAGTATGTAAGATAGTAGAACTCCAATTGCAGTTAAACAAACAAGTCCTGAAAACAATAAACCATATTTCATAATTTTATATGTATCTTTATCTAAATTTTTTAAACCTGTAATTATCTTTTGCATAGCATTCACCTCATAATTAATGATAACATGAGGAAAGAAGAAAAGCAAAGGAAATAAATGACAATAAAAAGCAAACATTGTTTTGCTGAAACTATTGATTTTTATAAAAAAATATTATATAATGCGAGACAAAAGTGAGGAAGGGAAATAAAATGGCAAAAGCAAAAACAGTATTTGTATGTAGTGAATGTGGAAACGAATCACCAAAATGGTTAGGGAAATGTCCAGCATGTAATAGTTGGAACACATTTTATGAGCAAAAAATAGAAAAATATACAGAGACAAACAAAATAGAAAAAAAAATCAATAATACTCTAAAACCATTAAATAGTTATGTAGGACAAGAAGCAAATAGAACTTCAACAGGATACTCAGAATTAGATAGAGTATTAGGAGGAGGTCTAGTAAAAGGTTCATTAATATTATTAGGAGGAGAACCTGGAATAGGAAAATCAACATTAATCCTACAACTATGTGAAAAAATACAAGGAGAAGGAAAAGTATTATATGTATCTGGAGAAGAATCAGCAGAACAAATAAAACTAAGAGCAGATAGATTAAACGTAAAAAATGAAGAATTAATGTTTTTAGGAGAAACTGATATAGATGTAGTAAAAGATGCAATAGCAGAAACAAAGCCAAAACTAGTAATAATAGATTCAATACAAACAATGTATTCAGATGAAATAACTGCAGCAGCTGGAAGTGTAAGTCAAGTAAGAGAAATAACATCACAAATAATGAGGATATGTAAATCACAACAAATTACAACAATAATAATAGGACATGTAACAAAAGAAGGAAATATAGCAGGACCAAGAGTATTAGAACATATGGTAGACACAGTATTATATTTAGAAGGAGAAAGATACAATACATATAGAATACTAAGAGCCGTAAAAAATAGATTTGGGTCAACAAATGAAATTGGAATGTTTGAAATGAAACAAGAAGGAATGTGTGAAGTAACAAATCCATCAGATGTATTAATAACAGAAAGAGAAGACAATCCATCAGGTTCATGTATAGTAGCAAGTTTAGAGGGAACAAGACCAATATTAGTAGAAATGCAAGCATTAACATCTCAAAGTGTATTTGGAATACCTAAAAGAACGGGAAATGGATTTGATTATAATAGATTGGCTGTACTAATAGCTGTATTAGAAAAAAGAGCAGGACTAATGTTAGGTGCACAAGACATATATTTAAATATTGCCGGAGGAATGAAATTAACAGAACCAGCAGTGGATTTGGGGATAATAGTAACAGTAGCATCAGCATTTAAAAATATACCAATAGCAAAAGATGTCGTTGTTGTAGGAGAAGTAGGATTAACAGGAGAAGTAAGGAGAATAAATTTAATAGAAAAAAGACTAAAAGAAGCGGAAAAGTTAGGGTTTAAAACATGTATAATTCCAGAAAGTAACAAAAAAGGCTTGAAAGATGAGTTTAAATTAGATATAATAGGTGTGAAAAATATAGGGGAAGCATTAAAAATACTTGGAATAAAATAAAAATTCCAATCTAAAGCAGAAAGAGGTGAAAAATGAAGACAATAAAGGAAGACCCATTGGCAGAGATATTAAAAAAGATTGCCCCAGGGACAGCAATAAGAGAAGGACTAGATAATATATTAAGAGCAAAAACAGGAGCACTATTATTAATAACAGATAAGCAAGAAGTAATAGATGAAGTTGTAGATGGCGGATTCTATATAAATGAAGAATATACATCATCAAAATTATATGAACTTGCAAAAATGGATGGAGCTATAGTGTTAAGTGGAGATATGAAAAGAATACTATTTGCAAATGCACAATTAATTCCATCATATGAAATACCTACAGTAGAAACTGGAACAAGACATAGAACAGCAGAAAGAACAGCAAAACAAACAGGAGAATTAGTAATAAGTATATCACAAAGAAGAAATATAATAACAATATTTAAAGATAATAGTAGATATATACTAGAAGAAACAGGAGTAGTACTAAATAAAGCAAATCAAGCAATACAAACATTAGAAAAATATAGAAAAGTATATGATAATAAATTAAGTATATTAAATGAATATGAATTTAATGATATAGTAACACTAGATAATGTACTTGTAGTAATACAAAGAGCGGAAATGGTAATGAAAATAGTAGAAGAAATACAAAAACAAATATATGAACTAGGCGAAGATGGTAGACTTGTAAGTATGCAATTAGAGGAATTAATTGGAGGATTAGAAAAAGAAGAATTGCAACTTATAAAAGACTATTTAGTAAAAGATGAAAAAGGAGAAGAAATACAAGAACAACTATCAAAATTGGAACCAGAAGAATTAATGAAAATGCAATCTATAGCAAAAATATTAGGATATGAAAGTTTTGAAAATTATGAAGAATTAGCAGTATATCCAAAAGGATATAGAATTTTAAGTAAAGTACCAAGAATGCCAAGTAGTATTGTAGAAAAATTAGTAAAATCTTTCAAATCATTTCAACATATATTGATGGCAGAAATAAATGAATTAGATAAAGTTGAAGGAATTGGAGATGTAAGAGCTAGAACAATTAAACAATCTTTGAAGAAAATGCAAGAACAATTTGCATTTGAAAATATATTAGTATAGAAAGGAAAGAATGAAAATGAAAAAAGCATCAAATATAATAACAATAATTGCATTAATAGCAATAATTGTTTTAATAGGAACAATATCATATGGATATTATAAAAAAGCTACTATGGAGGTAAAAAATCCAATAGTAACAATGGAAGTACAAGATTTTGGAACAATTAAATTAGAATTATACCCAGACATGGCGCCAGAAGCTGTAACAAATTTTATAGCATTAGCACAAAATGGATTTTATGATGGTTTGAAATTCCACAGAGTAGTAGATGGTTTTATGATACAAGGTGGAGATAAAAATGGAGATGGAACAGGTTCTCCAACTTTAAGAGATTTAGGATTAGATGTTACTGATGAGGAAAATAAAGAATACTGTATAACAGGCGAATTTTTAGCAAATGGAGATACAAACAATACTTTAAAACACAAAGAAGGAGTTATTTCAATGGCTAGAAGTGACTATACTTCATATTCTTCAGCATTAACAACAGAAAGTTATAATTCAGCAGGTTCACAATTTTTTATAATGACTGAAGATAATGATTATCTAAATGGATATTATGCTCCATTTGGACAAGTAATTGAAGGGATGGATGTTGTACATGCAATAGAAAAAGTTGAGGTTAAAGCAGCAGATTCCGAAGATGGAACTACAGAAGAATCAACAGAAGAAACTGAGAAAAGTACACCTGTAAATGATGTAATAATTTCTAAAGTTACAGTAGAAACATATGGTGTTGATTATGGAAAACCAGAAACACTTGATGTATGGGATTATTATGATTGGATTTATCAAACATATGGAATTAATTTAAATTCATATCAATAAAAAAGAAAAGAACTATAGAAAATTTATACTTCTTTTTTATATGATAATTTAATTATTTTGTAAAATTAAAGATATAAATTATTTACAAATCTCTGAAGGTAATATATAATAATAAAAACAAGGAGGAAAAATGATGAAAATAAACCAAAGAGGAATAACGTTAATAGCATTAGTAGTAACAATTGTAGTGTTGCTAATTTTGGCAGGAGTAAGCATATCAATGCTAACAGGAGAAAATGGGATAATAAATCAAGCAAGTAATGCAAAAGATGCAACTGAACAAGCAAGAGTAGAAGAGTTAGTAGATTTAGCGATAAATAGTTTAATTGGAGAAAACTTAGGAAGTACAAATGGAATAACACCTCAAATGATAGCAGAAGAAGTAAATGAAATGGAAAATAGAAGTGATATATATGCAGAAGGAAATGAATTCCCAACGAAAATAATTTTTCCAGAAGAAGGAAGAGAAGTAGAAGTAAATTTAGATTCAAGTACATCAGTTAATGAAATATATAGTGAACCAGGGGCAGAAGAGCAAATAGCACCAACAGATTTATTTAATTTTGAAATAATAGATTCATCAGCAAAAACAGCAAAAATTTTAGGTATAAAATCACAATATTGTAATGTAGGAGGATTTAACACAGAAACTCAGAAAGAAGATTTGCCAGATACGAATTATAGAATAAATTATAGTGGAATAACAGATACATTAGTAATTCCATATCAAACAGAAATAGATGGAGAAATATATACAATAACTGAAGTTGATCTTTCAATAGAACAAATAGATGAATTTGGAGAAGAAATATGTAAATATTCAAATCTTCCTGATATAGAAACAATAATATATCCAAATACTGTAACAAAAGTATATTCAGCAAGTGATATACGTTCTAGCTATGCAACCTCTATGAATTCTATATTGAAAAAAATAGTGTTATCAGAAAATTTAAAAGAAATTCCAAGATGCTTTTTAGCATATGCTAAAAATTTAAAAGAAGTAACAATACCCAAATCAGTAATATATATGTCAAGAGAAGTTTTTAGAGACTGGGATTATACACAAACTATAAATGTTCCTTTTAAAGAAGGAGAAACTCCAAGTGGATGGGATGAATATTGGAATGACTGGTGTGATGCTACAATAAATTATTTGAAATAAAAAAAGTATAGATTTACTCTATACTTTTTTAATCTTCATTAGTAGTATCTGAATTTTGTAAAGTTTCTACTGAATTCTCTAATTCATTTAATCTATTTTCTGTTTCAGTATTTCTAAGATGTAAAACATATACTAAACAAACTAAACTTATAATACAAATAACACATAAAGTATAAAAGAAACCTAATAAAGAAATTCTTTTATGTTCTTTTTTTGGTTTTTGATTTTGTTCTTCCATATTTACACCTCCTCATATGTATAGGCTAATAATATCATATTATACAAAATATGACAATAGAAAAAAATAAAAATCGCTATTTTTTTAGCGATTTTTTATTTATGCCATAGCAGCATTTAATTTTTTAGATAAGCTAGATTTTTTTCTAGCAGCTGTATTCTTTACGATAACGCCTTTTGTGCAAGCTTGGTCAATTTTTTTAGTAGCTTCTGAAAATAATGTTTTAGCTTCTTCTAAATTACCAGCAGCAATAGCTTCTTCGAACTTTTTAACAGCTGATTTATATCCAGTTTTAATCATATTATTTGTCATTGTTTTTTTCTCAATAATTTTAACTCTTTTTTTAGCTGATTTAATATTTGGCATGAATGATGCACCTCCTCTTAGTAAAAATAAACTATAACGGATACAATTATATCATACAAGTTAAAATTTGGCAATAGTTATATTCAAAAAAATTATAAATATAAATGGCAATAATAAATTTCCGGTTTATTATGCACACATTTCACTTAAGATTTCGTTGGTACTTTTATAATTAA
>CALXJU010000049.1 GCA_944388705.1 uncultured Clostridia bacterium | reverse complement strand
TATTACAAAAAAATGATGAAAGCCTTAAAAATACAGGGGTGTAACTAAATAAAATATAAATTTAGTTGACACTACCTTTAAATAAAAAGAGGTATAGATATGAAAAAGAAAAATAAAATAGAAAAAATGTTAGAAATACCTGAAGAAGTATATTCAAATGTTCCAAAGGTAACAGTAACAGGATTTAATGAATTAATATTAGAAAACTACAAAGGAATTATAGAATATGAAGAATTTTTTGCAAGTATAAGTACATATATTGGAGTAATAAACATAAATGGATATAACTTAAATTTAGAAAAAATGACAAATGATGATATAAAAATAACAGGAAAGATTGAAAGTATAGAAATAGATAGAGTAGAAGAATAGAGGAGGTATAAATGTCTATTAGGGTTTTGCTAAAATATATATTGGGATATGTCAGAATAACAGTAGAAGGATATTACATAGAAAGATTTATAAATATATGTACAACTAGTAAAATCCTAATATGGAATTTAAAAAGAGAAAAAGGGATAAAACTTTATTTAAATATAGGAATACAAGATTATTATAAGGCAATCAAAATTGCGAAAAAACTAAAATGTAAAGTCAAAATAGAAAAAAAGAGGGGACTACCATTTATATTAAATAGATATAAAAAAAGAAAAATATTTGTAATATCATTATTTGTAATACTTATAGCATTATATACAAGTTCAAATTATGTATGGAATATAGAAATTAGAGTGGAAGACAATATGCAACTTGATAATATATTAGAAGATGTAAAAATGGCAGGACTTGAAACAGGAATGAAAAAAGATAAAATAAATGTAGAAGAAATAACTAATAAAATAAGATTAAGTAGAGATGATATATCATGGATAGGAATAGAATTAAAAGGAACAAATGCAATAGTTAAAGTAGTAAAAGCAAAAGAAGCACCAGAAATTATAGATGAAAAAGATTATTGTAATATAGTAGCAAAAAGGGCAGGAACTATAACAAAAATAATTGCACAAAACGGTACAGCTTTAGTAAAAACAGGAGATGAAGTACAAGAAGGTCAAGTGTTAATACAAGGGACAATGGAAGGAAAATATACAGGAATTAGATATGTACATAGTTTAGGAGAAGTAGAAGCAATAGTAAAATATGAAAAAACGGAAAAAATATCTTTAAAAAAAGAAGAAAATGTCAAAACTGGAAATAAAGAAGAGAAATATCAGATAAAAATAAATAATTTTCAAATAAATTTTTATAAAACCCTTTCAAATTTTAAAATTTATGATACAATAGAAGAGGAAAAAAAGTTAAAGATATTTTCAAACTTATATTTACCTATTTCCGTATGTAAAGTAACAAATTATGAATTGGAAGAAAATTCAAATAATTATACAATAGAAGAAGCAACAGAAATAGGAACACAGAAACTAGAAAAAGAAATAGAAGCAGAAATAGAAAATAAAGAAAAAATATTAAATAAATCAGCAAATGTAAAAGAAACGCCAGAATATGTAGAAGTAAGTGTTATATATGAAGTAGTTGAAAATATAGGAATGCAGGAAAAAATAGAAGAAACATATGAACAGACAGAAGAAGAACAATAAGATACCTGCCTACCAGACTTTAGAAAGGATGGAGAAAATGGAAGAGAGAAGTTTAAGAGTAGTAGGAACAGACAAAACATTTTTTAATAGGTTAACAAGTACATTAACAAAATTTTTAATACCAACACAAATTGGTATAAATGGAATAAAAATTAGTATGAAAAGAAGTGCATTAATAAAAGCATTTGAAGCAGCAGAAGAAGATGTAGACCCAAACAAAAAAGAGATAGTAGAGAAAAAATATGAAGATGCATATACAGCATATTTAGAAGCATTAGATAAATATGTTTTAGATACTATATATAAAAAAGTAAAAAACGAAACAGCAACTAAATTAGAAAGTATGGCATTATCACAATATTATGGAATAGTACAATTAAAGAAAAATGAATATGTAGAATATAAATATAGAAAACAAAAATATCTATTAGAATTAGACAAAGAGACAGTAATGAATTCAGGAAAAGAAAAAGTAATAGAAAAATATCAAGCATTTTACATTTCAAAACAAGATGCATTATATAAAGGAATATTAAAAAATTATTCTATAAAATTGGCTGATAATACTAATGTATATGATTCAACAAAAGAATGGATATATATAAAAATATTTGACACATTAGAAGAATACATAAAAAATATATTACCATTAAAAATGCAAGACCAAAAATTAGAAAAAGTAGTAAAAGACTACGAAAAATACGAAAAATTCTCAGTAGGAAAACTAGATGCAAGAGATAATATAGAAAAAAATATGATATTATTAGGAATAAGTAGAAATTTATTCACACATAGTTTGCCATTAGTAGTTGCAGAACAATGTTACATGAAATTATTAAAAGATGCAAGATGTCTTGTGCAAGATACAAAAATTGCAGCTAAAAGAGAAAAAGCATATACAATGTTATTAACATTGATGGAAGATTATAATGTACGTTTATTATCAACAAAAGTATATTGGGAAAATTCAAAAGATAGAGAAGAATTTAAAAGCTTTTTTGACAAATTCAAAATAATAGAAAAATTAAAAGAAACAGATTATATAGAATATGTAAAACAAAAAGAAATACTATTTGTTAGAGAAGATATACGTAAAATTGAAAATGAAAAAACAGATTATAGTAGATTAATAAAATACTATAAAAGAAAATTAGTAGACTATGGTGTAATGAGAGAATTAAAAGGAATAAAGAAGCAAACTCAAGATTATACAAGACAAAAACAAGATAAAGGAATAAAAGAAATCGCAGATGCATGTTAATAAGAGGAATAAAAAATGTATGAATTAGAATATTTAGATATTGAAGAAAATAAAAAATATGAAGAAACAATAAAAAAAGTATTAGAACAATGTTTTAAACAAGAAAAATTAGAAAATTCAAAACTATATGTAAGTATAACGCTTACAAACCCAGAAAACATACATAAAATAAACAAAGAATATAGAAATGTTGATAGAGAAACAGATGTACTATCATTTCCGATGTTTGAAAAAAATGAAATAGACCAAAAAATAAAAAACAATAATTTTGAACATGAAGATGTATTAGGAGATATAGTAATATCAATAGAAAAAGTAAAAGGACAGGCAATAGAATATGGACATAGTTTTGAAAGAGAATTTGCCTATATGCTAGTACATGGATTTTATCATCTAATGGGATATGACCATATAGAAGAAAAGGACAAAAAAATAATGCGAGAAAAAGAAGAAATAATACTTAGCAAATTACAAATTAAGAGGGATGAAAGTAATGAAGAAGAAAAATAAAGAAGTAATTATATTAATAATAATCTTGGTAATACTTATATTAACTGCAGGTGGAGTATTAGCATATAAATATATAAAGCAAAAAAATGAAGTAAATAATGAACAAGAAATTCCAACTGAAGCTCAAGCAGAAAATGAAGAAGAATTAGTAGTTACTCAAAAACCAATACAAATATTTAATGGAACAGATAGACCAATAGCAGTAATGATAGATAACCATTCAGGTGCATGGCCACAAATCAACTTAAATCAAGCATATATGGTATATGAAATAATAGTTGAAGGTGGAGAAACCAGATTAATGGCACTATTCAAAGGAAAAGATTTGGAACAAATAGGTCCTGTAAGAAGTTCAAGACACTACTTTTTAGATTATGCTTTAGAAAATGATGCAATATATGTACATCATGGTTGGAGTCCTCAAGCACAAAGCGATATATCAAAATTAGGAGTAGACAATATTAATGGAATTACAGAAAGTTCAAAAAGTTTTTGGAGAATAAAAGGAAAATCAGCACCACATAATTTAGTAACAAACACAGAAAAAATATTGCAAATAGCAGAAAGAAAGGGATATGAAACAACATCTACTCAAAAAAGTGTATTAAATTATGTGCCAGATGAATTTGATTTAACAGCAGAAGATGCAGTTGTAGCAAATAGTGTAACAATACCACATTCAAATCTTCAAAAAGTAAAATATGAATATAATCCAGAAACCAAAACTTATACAAGATATGCTAGAGGAAAATTACAAAAAGACAATGCTACAGGTGAAGCAATGACAACAAAAAATATAATTATAACATTTTGTGATAATTATACTTTAACAGATAGTGAAAATAAAGGTCGACAAGGATTAAAAAATATTGGTACATTTGATGGATATTATATAACAAATGGAAAAGCTATTCCAATAAAATGTACAAAATCAGCAAGAAATATTCAAACAGTATATAAAGATTTACAAGGTAATGAAATTAATGTAAATGATGGAAATACTTTTGTAAATATTTGTCCAATAGATGCAGATGTTGTAATTGAATAAACAAGGAGGAATTTATATGAACACAAATAAAAAGGTTGTATTAGTAGGAGCAGGTTTTGTAGGAATGAGTATGGCATATTCATTGCTAAACCAAGGGGGTGTTGACGAATTAGTATTAATAGATGTAAATAAAGAAAAAACAATTGGTGAAGAAATGGATTTATCACATGGATTACCATATGCACCTCAAAAAATGAAAATAAAAGCAGGAGATTATGATGAATGCAAAGATGCGAATATAGTTGTAATAACAGCTGGATTAGCACAAAAACCAGGACAATCAAGACTAGAATTAGCAGTAGCAAATGCAAAAATAATGAAAGATATAACTGAAAATGTTATGAAAAATGGATTTAATGGTATATTTTTAGTAGCAAGTAACCCAGTAGATTTGATGACACATGTAGTAGCAGAAGTATCTGGAATGCCAAAGTCTAGAGTAATAGGTTCAGGAACAGTATTAGATACAGCAAGATTAAGATATTTAATTGCAGATTATTTAGAAGTATCAAGTAAAAATGTGCATGCATATATATTAGGAGAACATGGAGATTCATCATTAGTTCCATGGGAACATTGTTATGTTGGATGTAAAAAAATAATTGATATAATGAAAGATAATAATCATCCAATGACAGATTTAAAGAAAATACATGATGGTGTATGGAAAGCAGCATATGAAATAATAGAAAAGAAAAAAGCAACATATTATGGAATAGGAATGGCTTTAAATAGATTAGTAAAAGCAATATTAAATGATGAGAATTCAATTTTAACAGTTTCAACATATCAAAATAATGAATATGGACAAGAAGGTTTATATATAGGAGTTCCAGCAATTATAAATAAAAATGGGGTAAAAGAAATTTTACAATTGAAACTAAATAAAGCTGACCAAGAAAAATTTAATCATAGTTGCGAAATAATGAAAGAAAATTGGGAAAAAGAGATTAAACCAATATTGAAATAATCAAAAGGGGGATGGTTCTGTTTGTAATGGAACGACCCTCTTTAGTGTATTTTTCTATACTTATCAAAAACGAAAAGTTTATATATTACTATTCCATAGCAAAAACATATTCTGGGTCTTTGTCGGAGGTCTTTGCTTTATTTCATAGTAATATATAAACTTTTCCTTAGATTATAAATTTGAAAAATGTACTAAATAGAGCCATATCATTTGCTCTTATTTAGTTATTGAAATATGAACATCTCTTAATTGGTCAAATGTTACATTTCCAGGAGCACCCATCATCAAATCTTGAGCTTTACTATTTAA
>CALXJU010000048.1 GCA_944388705.1 uncultured Clostridia bacterium | reverse complement strand
TCCCATATCGAAAGATAGTAAGATTCCACAGAGACTAAGTGGTAGATAGGTTGGAGGTGTAAGTATAGTGATATATTGAGCTGACCAATACTAATAAATCGAGGGCTTAACTATAAAAAATAAATCCTAATAAATATTTCATCTATGTATTTTTGAGTGTGCTTTTACACATATATAATTTTCTGGTGACGATGACATGGAGGAAATACCTGTTCCCATACCGAACACAGAAGTCAAGCTCCAATGTGCCGAAGATACTTACGGGTTACCCTGTTGGGAAAATAGGTTGTTGCCAGTTTTTTTTTATAGAAAAAAGCATAGATTAGAATTATTTATATAATTTTAATCTATGCTTTTTGGTATACTAGAGCTCTAAAAAAACATCTTCCATTTTATGACCGACTTGTAGAGGTTGCATATTAACTTGAGTTTTTTTATTTTTAGGAGAAGTCATGCAATTACTAGAAAAATCTCCATAAGAATTTTTTATTTTTTCAATAATATTTTCTGAAACATTTTTAAATCTTAAATAAGGAAGATATATAAACTTTGATTGTAATGTATATTTCTTATTATTCCAATCATATTGTCTGTTTGGATGTTTTGATAATTCATATATTTTTCCTGAGAAATCTCTAATATAGATAGGATTACTTTTTTTATAACTGCTTAAAGTATAATTATAAGAAGAGACTAGTTGTTCTTGATTTTCTAAAAATAAAGAAGCATCATTAGGTAAAAATATAATATTGTCTCTAAGATAATTTTTATTTCTCAAATTAATTGACAATTGGCTATCACTAGTAATTACTCTTTTTACTTTTTGCAGAAATTTCTTATCACTATCACTATATTTAATTGTTTTATCATATACTTGTAGATGTGAGTATATAATATTTAAAAATGAAACCATACGAGGAATAATCATCGTTGCTAAATCTCGAATGTTAGGATTTTCATGAAATTCCGCTATATCTAATAACTCAGAATATAAATCAATCTCATCGAATTTTATAAAAAGGTCTAAATCCATTTCTTCAATACTCTTACTTTTAAGATTTATGAAATAGTTTCTTAATGATTTTCCAACTTCAGAATCTGTTTCTAAAAAAGCTTCTACAAAATTTTTTATACAACGCTCCAATGATTGAACTTTAGGAGACATATATATTTTTTTGTATTGCTCTTCACGGAAAATTAGCATTTCTTCTATTTCATGTAAAGAAGAAAAATCATATACATCTATATAAGAATTTCCGGAATTATCTTCTATAATACTACAGTCAGAATTACATATAGGAACACCATTTTCGTCAGTTTTTATACATATTGATTCATATTTTTGAACAGGTAAGTAAGTAAAAAAACCATTATATAAAGAATCTCTTGTCAAAAAATCTAATCTGTCATTATCATAATTACTTTCATCATGTTCATAAAAATTCAAAACTTTGCTATTGTATAATTCCTCCATTATTTTAGGTAATTCAGAAGAGATAGAAGAAAGAATGGATTGAATTTCTGGTGATTCCAACATAATTCTTTTACCAATATCTTCATGGACACCTCTTTTTCCTAAAAGTTGTTCTTCCATTGCATGAGAATATGGTAGATGACCAATATCATGTCCTGCCATTTTTATTAAATCGGCTATTAAGTACAATTTTAAATTATTACTTTCTATATATTTTACCCATTCAGAGTTTTGAAAATTATAAAAAAGTTCTTCTAATTTTCTATAATAAACACCTTTAGAATGTTCTAATCTATTATGATACATATTAGGATTTTCATTTACAACTAATCCAAGATGACTTATTCTAGAAAGACGCTGCATAGGAGTGCTATCAAAAAAAGCTTTTATTTGGTGTGGATAGTAAATATTTGCATCAATATAATCATGACACAAAGATAAATCTATTTCTCCTGTAAGAGATATAGATTTATTATTAATTCTATCATCATCAAAAAGCCATATAAAAAAATCATTAAAAACTTCTTGTTTATTTTCAACATCTTCTAAGCGTATCATAAATCCTCCTAGTTAAATCATAAAAATAGCCTAATAAAATTATATATAAATATTTCTAAAAGTCAAGAAAAACTTCACATTAAGTACAAAAAGTGATATAATATCAATCAAATTATAAAAAGGAGTTATAAATCATATGTCAAAAGTAACATGGAAATCAGGAACATTTTTATATCCATTACCAGCAGTAATGGTATCTTGTGGTACAATGGAAAAATCAAATATAATAACAGTAGCCTGGACAGGTATAATAAATACAAACCCAGCAATGGTATATATTTCTGTAAGACCGACAAGATATTCATATAACCTAATAAAAGAAACAAGAGAGTTTGTAATTAATTTAACAACAAAAGATTTAGCTTATGCAACTGACTGGTGTGGAGTAAAAACAGGAGAAAAAGTAGATAAATTCAAAGAAATGAATTTGACGAAAGAAAGAGGAAAATTTGTAAAGTGTCCTATGATAAAAGAAAGCCCAGTATCAGTTGAATGCAAGGTAAAAGAAATAAAAGAATTAGGAAGTCATCATATGTTTGTAGCAGAAGTTTTAGGTATAAATGCAGATGAAAAATACATAGATGAAAAGGGAGCATTTGATATTTCAAAATGTGATTTAATAGCATATTCAAACGGAAACTATTATTCCTTAGGGAAAAAAATTGGACGATTTGGATTCTCTGTTCAAAAAAAGAAAAAAAGAAGAAAAAAATAGCGAAAATCCATTGACATATCAAGGAAAAAGTGGTAAAATATTCAAGCATATGTTAATTGCATATGCTCACATCGTTTCAAAAAAGTAAGGTTAAAAAAGTCGGAGGTGTATATAAATGGCAGCAAAAGGACCAAGAGAGAATATTATATTAGAATGTACAGAATGTAAACAAAGAAATTACACAACATCAAAAAATAAAAGAAACAACACAGACAGATTAGAAATAGTTAAATATTGTAAATTCTGCAAAAAACGTACAACACATAAAGAAACTAAATAGTAAGAGCTATTTTAAGGAGGAAGTAAAATGGCTAAAAAAGAAAGCAAAAACGAAAATAAAGTTAAAAAGCATTTTTTCAAAGATTTTAAGGCAGAACTAAAAAAAGTAATTTGGCCAACACCAAAACAATTAGTTAATAATACAGTTGCAGTTATAACTATAGTATTAATAACTGCTGTAATAGTATTTGCATTAGATGTAGTGTTTGATTTAATGAACAAATATGGAATAAGTAATCTTCAAAGTATAGTAGATGAGAGATTCAATAGTGAAGAAGAAACAAATAATACAGAAAGCAGAGACAACACAGATAATACAGATACAGAAAACACTGAAAATCAAGAAAATAATGGTGAAGCTGTAGAAGATAATACAACTGAAACAAATTCAGAAGGAAATACAACAGGAGAAGAAACAGAAACACCAGCTAATAATGAAACAAGTGTAGAATAATAGGAGGTCAAAAAATGTCTCAAAAAGATTATGATATGAAGCCAAGATGGTATGTAGTACATACATATTCTGGCTATGAAAATAAAGTAAAAACTGACCTTGAAAAAACAGTGAAAAATAGAGAATTAGAAGAATACTTCTTTGATATAGTAGTACCTATGGAAGAACAGATAGAAATCAAAGATGGAAAAAGAAAAGCAAATCTAAAGAAAGTATTTCCTGGATATGTACTAATAAAAATGATAGTAACAGAAGAAACTTGGTATATTGTAAGAAATACAAGAGGTGTTACAGGTTTTGTTGGTTCTGGAACAGATCCAATTCCATTAACAGATGAGGAAATACGAGCAATGGGATTTGAATCATCAATAAATGTAGATTATGAAGTAAATGATTCTGTACAAATATTGAATGGAGCATTTAAAGATTCAATAGGAACTGTACAAGAAATAAATAAAGAAAAACACAAAGTAAAAGTTTTAATATCTATGTTTGGAAGAGAAACTCCAGTAGAATTAGAATTTTCACAAATACAAAAAATAGATTAAAGGAGGCGAAAATATAAAATGGCAGAAAAAGAAATTTCAAACATAATAAAATTACAAATAGAAGCAGGAAAAGCAACTCCAGCTCCACCAGTTGGACCAGCATTAGGAGGAAGTGGTGTAAATATCATGCAATTCGTAAAAGAATTTAATGATAGAACAGCAAACCAAGCAGGATTTATAATACCAGTTGTAATAACAGTATATAAAGACAAATCATTCACATTCATCACAAAAGTTCCACCAGTTGCAGTATTAATAAAAAAAGCAATTAAAATTGAAAAAGGTTCAGGAAAACCAAATAAAGAAAAAGTTGCTAAAATAACAAAAGAACAAATAAAAGCAATAGCTGAACAAAAAATGCCAGACTTAAATGCGGCAACAATAGAAGCAGCAATGAGAATGGTAGAAGGAACAGCAAGAAGCATGGGAGTAGTTGTAGTAGACTAATCCATAAAATTAAAATATAAAAATGGGAGAGCAGTGCTCGTTAAAACCAAAGGAGGATTAAATTAAAATGAAAAAATCAAAAAGATATGTAGAAAGTGCAAAATTAGTAGATTCAAACAAAGAATATGAAATCAAAGAAGCATTAGAAATAATAGAAAAAATGCCAAAAACAAAATTTGATCAAACAGTTGAATTACATGTAAAATTAGGTGTAGATTCAAAACATGCTGACCAACAAGTAAGAGGTACAGTAGTACTTCCAAATGGTACAGGTAAAACACAAAAAGTATTAGTATTTGCTAAAGGACCAAAAGCAGAAGAAGCAGAAAAAGCAGGAGCTGACTATGTAGGTGCAGAAGAGTTAATACCAAAAATACAAAATGAAAACTGGTTTGATTATGATGTTGTAGTAGCAACACCAGACATGATGGGGGTTGTAGGTAGATTAGGTAAAGTATTAGGACCAAAAGGATTAATGCCAAACCCTAAATCAGGAACAGTTACAATGGATGTAACAAAAGCCATAAAAGAAATTAAATCAGGTAAAGTTGAATATAGATTAGACAAAACAAATATAATCCACTTAGGATTTGGAAAAGTTTCATTTGGAGCAGAAAAATTAGCAGAAAACTATGATGTAATAATGGGAGCTATAATAAAAGCTAAACCAGCTGCTGCAAAAGGACAATATATTAGAAGTGTATCTGTATCAACAACTATGGGACCTGGACTTTATATTAACCAAAAATAGATATATATAGCCAAAGACAGTGGGCAAAAAATAAGTCCCACCGAGGTATAAGAGATTTAGACGCAATCTTTATGCCTCGTGGTATAAAGATTGTTTTTAATTTAAATTTATATATACAATCAGGAGGTGAAATAAATGGCAAGTGAGAAAATCATAAACCAAAAGAAAGAAGAAGTATCAAAATTAGCTGAAAAAATGAAAGAAGCTAAAATAATACTTTTAACAGATTACAGAGGAATCAATGTATCAGATGTAACAGGATTAAGAACAGAATTAAGAAAATCTAATTCTGAATACAAAGTTATAAAAAATAACATTACAAGAAGAGCATTTGCAGAAGCTGGCATCGAAGGAATTGAACCATCATTATTAGAAGGACCAACAGCAGTTATAATGAATAATGATGATTACTTAGAAACAGCTAAAGTAATATACAATTATAGCAAAGAAAATGATTTTTACAAAATCAAAGGTGGTGTAATTGAAGGTAAAGTAATGACAGCTGAAGAAATAATAACTTTAGCAAAATTACCATCAAGAGAAACATTGTTATCAATGCTTGCTGGTGCATTACTTGGAAATATATCAAAACTTGCAGTTGCACTTAATGAAGTTAAAGCTCAAAAAGAAAATGCTTAAAATCGTCTAAAATCATTATCTTGCGTCGTTAAATTTACAATTTCTATCCTCAGCGTATAACACATACTCTTGCGGAATAAATTGAAAATTTGCCTAGCAATATAATAATTTTATACAATTTAAAAAAATAAGAAAAAAATAGAGT
>CALXJU010000047.1 GCA_944388705.1 uncultured Clostridia bacterium | reverse complement strand
AAAGTATTAGATAAGCAATTACAAGAAACAATATATCAATTTGAACATCAAAAAGGTGTTGTTGTAAAAATAGATGACGAAAAAACTTCAAAAGATTTAAAAGATGCCATAAATGATGGCAAGAGAATAATTATTACAACACTACAAAAGTTCCCTGTTATATATAATGATGTAGATGATGCAAAAGGTAAAAAATTTGCTGTAATAGTAGATGAAGCACATTCAAGTCAAACAGGTAATTCTGCTAAAAAATTAAAAATAGCGCTAGCAGACAGAGAGGAAGCACTTAAGAAATATGCTGAGCTAGAGGCAAGAGAAGAAGAAAGCGAAAAAGATTATGAAGATAAATTAGTAGAAGAATTAGTAACACATGGAAAACAAGATAATATATCATTCTTTGCATTTACTGCAACACCGAAAGCTAAAACATTAGAATTATTTGGAACAAAACAGGATGATGGAACATTCAGACCGTATCATGTATACAGTATGAGACAAGCTATAGAAGAAGGATTTATTTTGGATGTGCTGGCAAATTATATGACATATAAAACAATATACCAAATTGCTAAAAATACACCTGACAATCCAGAAGTACCAGAAAATTATGCAACAAGAGTTATTAAAAGATTTGAAAGTTTGCATGAAATAAATATTTCACAAAAAACTCAAATTATAGTAGAACAATTTAGAAATGTAACAAAAAATAAAATTGGTGGAAAAGGAAAAGCAATGCTTGTTACTGCATCAAGATTACATGCAGTAAGGTATTTCTTTGAAATAAAAAGATATATTAAAGAAAAAGGATATGATGATTTAGATGTATTAGTTGCTTTTTCAGGTGAAGTAAAAGATGGTGATGAATCATTTACAGAAAGTAGTATGAACAAAACCAAATCAGGCAAAAAGATAACAGAATCTCAAACAAAAGAATATTTTCATGGGGACGAATTCAATGTTTTAGTAGTTGCAGAAAAATATCAAACAGGATTTGATGAACCACTATTACACACAATGTTTGTGGATAAAAAGTTAAAAGGAATAAAAGCAGTTCAAACTTTATCAAGATTAAATAGAACTTGCAAAGGTAAAGATGATACTTTAGTTATAGACTTTGCAAATGAGGCAGAGGATATTCAAGAAGCTTTTAGACCATTTTATGATGTTACAGTGTTAGAGCAAGAGACAGATCCTAATGTAATATATGATAAATTAAACATGCTAAAATCATTTGGATTATTCTATGATGAAAATGTTGAAAAATTCTGTAAGATCTACTTAAAGAATGGCAAACAGAATGAAAATGACTTTGGGAAATTAACAAGCTGCGTTAAAGAAACAGTCGATTTATATAATAAATTAGAAATAGAAGATAGAGAGAGCTTTAGAAAGCAAGTAATAAGCTTTAATAAATTTTATTCTTATATTACACAAATTGCTTTTTTAGGAGATGAAGAACTTCATAAAACTTATATGTATTTGAGATATGTAGAAAAGCTATTACCTAAAAATAAAATTGATGTAATAAATTTAGATGGTGCATTGAAATTGACATTTTATAATTTAAAGCAAACTTTTGATGGAAGTGTATCGTTAAGAAAAACAGATGAAACTTCAGGAATGGTGAAACCACAAGGCTCAGGAATACCAATAGCTATTCTTCCCGAAGAAAGATATTTAGACGAAGTAATTAGGAAAGTAAATGATTTATATACTGGACAATTTACTGAAGCTGATAATATGTTAGTAAAAAATATTATGGACATCATTATGAAAGATGATGAAGTTAGAAGGTCTGCAAAAGCTAATAATGAAGAAATGTTTGTTCAGTCAGTATTTCCAAAAGTGTTTAGTGAAAAAACAAGTAAAGCATATAAAGAAAGTGCAAGTTCTTATAAAAAACTGTTTGAAAGTAAAGAATTTTACAATGCTATAATGAAATCAGTAGGAAATGTAATTTATAGAATCTTGAACAGTGAAGATACAATTAAATATAGTGAGACAAATGAAGAAGACTCGAATAAAGAATTAAAAGTTGCAGAAGATAGTGAAGAATATAAAATAGAAGATAAGAAAAAGGAGAGTAAAAATTAATATATAAAAATAATAAGTGAGGTAGATAAGATGGAAAAAAGCTTCGTAAATGAAATGATAAATAATAGAAGAAAATATCCAATTATGCCAGGAAGTAATGACTTAATGATAGAAGCAATTATAAATAATAAATATAAAAGTGATTTTGCATTGATTCCACCAAGTATTGCTCAAAAAAACTTAGATAAATTACTTCAGTATAAATATATTGATATTGTTATACAGATTTCAAGTCCATTTAGAGGAACTGGAATAAATTTTTATATTATTCATTTTACTAAAGATAAACCAAAAAAAATACTAACAGGAATTTTTAATGGATTAGTTTGTGAAAAAACATATAAGTTTTCTGCTTTAGATTGGACGACAAGTTTAGATTTAACAGGTGATTATACAGAAGATTTTAATAATTTAATTAATAATATAGAGTTATTTTTAGACAATAAAGAAATAACAAGAGAAGATTTAGATGTTAATAATTATGAAGAGTTTGATGTAAAACATTTAAATCCTTTGTATTATACGGAACAAGCTAAAAAGATTAGAGAGGAATTACAAGAAAAAGATTATGTATTATTAAGTGAAATTGCAGATATATTATCAACGCCAACTGATAAAGATATCAAGGCAAAATATATTGACTCAAAAAGCTTTTCATATCCATTAGTATATAGTAGCTTAAAAAAAACAGAGATAAAGAAAGCTACTAAAATAATAAAAGGTGATATTATATGTCTTTTAATAGGTGATGTTCCAAAATTTTATTTATATAATGAAGACTATGATGATATATATATTAAAGCTGGTAATTATTGTATAATTAGATGTAAAAAAGAAGAACATAGGCCTTATTTAATAAACTATTTAAATGATGAAAAAGCTAGATTATACTTTATGACAGCCAAAAGGGGATGTTACATTCCTAATTTAACTAAAAGTGACTTAATGAATTTAAAGGTCATCATACCAACAAAAGAAATGCTGGAAATAGCAGAAAAAACCCAAGAATATATTATGAATCAAAAGAAATTATCACCATTCGAAATAAATGAACTTATTAGATCAAGTTATAGTAATCAAGTGAAAAATGAATCGCAAAAAATGATAAATCAGGATTTAATTTCTAAAATTTCTACAGTTAAAATAGAAGTACTTAAAAAGCTTATTAATGATGACTTAGAAGAAGTTAATGTTTGTTTTGAAAATGGAGCATATAAATCTGCAATAATACTATGTGGATCAATATTAGAAGCGGTGCTTTTAGATTGGCTTTCAGAGTATGAAAATACAGACGAAGTATCAGATATAGGTGTAGATAAAAACGGTAGAGACATGGGATTAGCTAAAATAATTGTGAGATTAAGAGAAATTATAAAACCAGAGTGGTATGAATCTAAAAAAGCTCATGAAATCAGAGAAACAAGAAATATGGTACATCCAAAAGAATGTATTAAAAATAACAAAAAAGTAACGGTTGAAGAATGTGAAAGAATAATAGATGATTTAAAAGAAATTTTAGAATCTAAAGAGAAAAGACATAATTAAAACGTAAGAATCTTTTGAAAAGGAGATATGATCAATTGGCAGAAAAAATAAATGAGCAATTTGTTGTAAATAAAATTATTGAATTTATGATAAATAAAGAAAATGGTAATTGGCACGAGGAGCGAGTAGAAAAAAGTGAATTACATAAGCACGGTGTTGATATTAAATTAGTAGGTGAAAAAAGAAATAGTGAATATTTTTATATTGAATGTAAGGGAAAATCTTATGCAAAATCAGCAAAATCAATCAATAAAGAGGGATGGCTTAATGCATTAGGGCAAATAATAACAAGAATGGATGTAAAAAGATATTCTGTTTCTAGAGAAGATGGTAGAATATCTGGAATAAATCATGCTTATAAATATGGATTGGGATTATATTGGGAATCAGCTCAAGTTGCTTTAAGAAGAATACCTAAAGAAGTAGCAGAAGTATTATGCTTACATATTTTTTCAGTAAATGATAAAGGAGAAGTTAAGTATTTTACACCAAGTAAATTTGGAAAGGAATATACAAGAAAATACTTCTTTAACTAAGATCTACTTATTATACAATGAAGAAGAAATTATAGGTTATAAAAATGAGTACAGCTTAATACAATTATGAAATTGCTGGATTTTACAAAAAAAGTATCAAAAAAGTTGACAAGACAATAAAAAGATGATAAAATAGTATCAATTAATACTAAAAAGAAGGGAGAAGTATGTAAAAGGAAGGGATATATAATGTCAATTGATACTTCAAAGTATACGAATCATACAAAAGAAGAAATAGAAGAATATTTGAAAATAGTAAAAAAAAGTGTAAATGCTGGTAAGTCCATTGTTTGTACAACTGAAAAGAACGAAAAAAATAGAAAATTTATTTTTGAATATGGATTAACTAAGAATAAACAAAAACAAATGTTAATAAAATTAGAAGCAAATGATTTTTGTTACTCGGCAGATAATTATAATGATCCACAAGAAAGGCTATACTTTTTTTGTAGAGAATATGAATTAGATAATTGGGGAACAATAGAAAATGTTGAAGTATATATAAAGATTGCTAGAAAACAAGATGATTTCATAGTAGTAGTTTCATTTCATAAGCCGGAGAAAAATATTAAAAAGTTGTTTTTATAAGGTGGTGAATTTGTTATGAATAAAGGTTTTTGTGAAGAATGCAATAGTTTAGTTGAATATGAAGTAAAAGAAATTAATGATAGTATTGAAATTAAAGGGAAAAAATATAATTATAAAAGATTAATAGGATATTGTAAAAATTGTGGAGAAGAAATTAGTTCAAGTGAGATTAATGATGAAAATTTAAATAGGATTGATAAGGTTTATAGAAATGAAGAAAATATTATTACAACAGAAAAGATTAATAAAATATTAAATAAATATAAAATAGGTAAAAAGCCTCTTTCTAAATTGTTAGGATGGGGAGAGATTACATTAATAAGATACTTAAATGGGGATGTACCATCAAAAGTTTATTCAGAGCAATTATATAATATATTGAATAACGAAGACTATATGAGCAAATTAATTGAAGAAAATAAAGGATTAATTACGGAAAGAGCTTATAATAATGTTAAAGAGACTATTAGAAAATTAAAAGAAAAAACATTTGAATGTAGTATTGAAAAAGAAATAGATATAATTGCAAAATATATTATAGCAATTGGAAAAGAAATTACTCCATTAGCTTTGCAAAAAATTTTATATTATGCCCAAGGATTTTATAAAGCTTTCTTTGGAAAATTTTTATTTGAGGAAGATTGTCAGGCTTGGGTGCATGGTCCAGTATTTGTTGACATATATGAAAAATATAAGGAGTTTAAATCGGCTAATATTTTTATAGATATAGATTATGATATAGAAGATATGATTGTAGATGAAAAAAGAGAAATTTTGGATGCAGTAATAAAATATTTTGGATACTATAATGGAAAAGCTTTAGAAAAAATGTCACATTATGAAACACCATGGATAAATGCAAGAAAAGGTTTATTACCTACTGAGAATTCTAATAATATAATAAATAAAGAAGATATAAAAGAGTATTTTGAGAAAGTAAAAAGTAAATATGACATGTTAAATGTTTTAGATATAAAAAAATATAGTGACGATCAATTTAAAAGGGTTATAGAAATATAAAATTAAGTTTATAAGCTACTAAAAGGAGAAGAAAAAACGCCCAATGTTAGGACATTGAACGAATAAATAAAGTCTGCAAAATCTTTATTTGTTTAATTATAGCATATTTCTTCTTAAGATTACAAGAGGGCAGAAAGGATTTTTTACTTGTAATTTAGGCTTTTTATAAAAATAAAAAAGGAGGAAATATCAAATGGAAAATAAAATTGGAAAAAACAGACAATCACCTAAAAATGAAAAAGATTACATAAATGCTTATTTAAAAGCAAATCCAAAAGCTAATAGACAAGATGGTATGGACATTGCTGCAGTAATAGCAAAGGATGGAACTAAAGGTCATGGATTACTACCAGAGGATATTAACAGAGGACATGATAAAGATTATCACAGAGTAAAAAACTTTATTCCAGATAGTGAATTAAAAAAGAAATTTTAATGAATGAAGGCGAGAACTAACTCGCCTTTTACTTATTCATCAAAACATCCCATAACTAACTGAGATCCATCTACAAATCCATTTCTATAATATTTCTCAGTGATATATGTTAAATATCTCATAAAATCATCATAAATCAGATCAAGTTGATTTTCAATATAATTTTGATTTTGTTTAGGAATATTCTTCAAAATATTCTCTCTAAAAAAATCAAACTTAATATTATTTTCTCTATCTTGTTTATCTGCATAGCAAAAACAAGTTTCTTCTCTAAAATCAAACCATTCTTTCAAAATATCATCATTTACTTCTCTAAAATTAACCATTTTCATATCCTCCTATACATATATAATCTCATTTAATACAAT
>CALXJU010000046.1 GCA_944388705.1 uncultured Clostridia bacterium | reverse complement strand
TAGAACTATTAAATTTGGATTAAAAGTTGATATTAATAAAATGATTTAAATACACCCAAAGATGCGTACTTTACCCCCGACGAAGACCCAGAATATGTTTTTGCCATGGAATAGTAATATATAAACTTTTTGTTTAAAATTCAATATAGATAATGCACCAAACAGGACCGTCCCCTTTAGTGCACAACTAAACTCATAAAATTTTCATAAATATCAGGATAATGTTTTTTCATATTTAAAGGTTTCAAATTTGAATCAGTAAAACAATGATTTGATTCTCCTTCAACGCAAAGTTCACCAGTATTTTTATTATAAACTTTATATTGTACTGTAAATTTAACACCACTAAATTCTTTAATAGAAGTTTCAATTTGTATAGTATCTCCAAAAGTCACGTGTTGTTTATACTTACAAGAAACACCTAATACAGGAGACATTATACCTTTTTCTTCTAGCATATCATAAGGTGAATTAGCATCTTTAAGAAATTGACAACGTGCTTCTTCAAAAAATCTAATATAATTTGAATGATGTACAACTCCCATTTTATCTGTTTCATAATAGTTAATATTTCTTTCAAATAATTGTTTCATATTTTACCTCCATATTTTTAACATTAGATATTATACCACTTTACAGCAAAAAATCAATACTTTATATATTGACATTACTATTTATTTTATATAAAATTACATTGAAAACGGAGAAAAAAATGAAAGAAAAAATATTTGAATATATTGTAATAACAGTATCAAATGAGTTACAAAAAAGAAAAGTAGAAGAAATATTAGAAAAAAGAAAAAAATTAAATATAATTCCTACAGAAACAAAATACATCATAATAGTTGAAAAAGAAAAAATTGGTTCAGGGGGAGCAATTTTTAATTTAATAAAATATTTTTACAGTATAAATTCAATTAAAGAATTTGAGAAAAGTAAAATTTTATTAATAAATTCAGCAGGTGATAGTAAAAGAAATATTTTATATGCAGATACTGGAAAAATTTATATACCAACATTTAGAAAAATAGAAAATAAAATAGATAGTACAATATTTGATGAAATTATAAAAGAAACAAATCAAATAGGCAAAATAATGAATTCAGGAATACTAATAGTTTCAGGTGATTGTACAACAGAATACAATAAAAATTTTAGTGAAAAATTAATAAATAATACAGCAATTTCAGTAAAGGCAAATATTAAAATTGGAGAAAGACATGGTGTATTTGTTGTTGAAAATGGAAAATTAAGAGAATCATTACAAAAAAATACAGAACAACAACTAAAAGAGAAAAAAGCAGTTGACAGTAATAATAATGTAAATATTGATACAGGAATAATATACTTTAATTCCAACACTTTAAATAAAATAAAAAATATAATTTTTACAGATAACAAAATTGATGATAAAAAGGCAAAAAGAATAATAAATAAAGATGTAAGATTGAATTTTTATACAGACTTTATATATCCATTATCTAAAACAGCAAAATTAGAAAAATATTTGGAGGAAAAAGCTGAAATAGACTTAAATTCACAAATAATAGATGTAAGAAAACAATTATGGGATGTTTTACATGAAGAAGAATTAGATGTGTTAGAAATAGAGGATGGAAGATTTATTCATTACGGTACAGTAAAAGAATTTATAGATAAGTCTTTTGAAATAAATAAAAATAATTATATTCAAAACAGCATAATCAGTAAAAGTACAATAGGTAAAAATACTATAAATGAAAATAACAGGAGTTTATGGGAATGTAAATTATATACTATAGAAAAAAATAAAGAAAAAGCAATTGATTCAGCCCTAAATTTATATTATAATTTACAAAATGATAATTATGATATATTAAAAGAAAAGAGATTAAGCATAGAAGAAATTTTAAATGCAATAAAATAAATAAGGAGGAAATCATGTCAGAATTTGTACATTTGCATATACACAGTGAATTTAGCTTATTAGATGGAGCAAATAGAATAAAAGACTTACCAGTACGTGCAAAAGAATTAGGAATGAAAGCAATGGCAATAACAGACCATGGAGTAATGTATGGAGTAATAGACTTTTATAAAGCATGTAAAAAAGAAGGAATAAAACCAATCATAGGTTGTGAAGTTTATGTTGCAAATAGAAGTAGGTTTGACAAAGAGCCAGGAATAGACAATAAATATAATCACTTAATTTTATTAGCCAAAAATAATCAAGGATATAAAAATTTAAGTAAATTAGTATCAATAGGATTTACAGAAGGATATTATTATAAACCAAGAATAGATTTAGAAGTCTTAGAAAAATATCATGAAGGTTTAATATGCTTAAGTGGGTGTTTAGCAGGAAGTGTAAATCAAGCATTATTAAATGGTCAAAACGAAAAAGCAGAAGAAATTGCATTATGGCATAAAAAAGTTTTTGGAGAAGATTATTACATAGAAATACAAAACAATGGAATAAAAGAACAAGTATTAGCAAATCAAAAATTAGTACAACTTGCAAGAAAATTAGATATACCATTAGCTGCAACAAATGATGCACATTATTTAAAAAGAGAAGATGCATATAATCATGAAATATTATTATGTATTCAGACTGGAAAAAGAATGAGTGATGAAGACAGAATGAAATTTGATACAGATGAATTATATGTAAAATCACCTGAAGAAATGAGTGAATATTTTTCAGCATTTCCTGATGCAATAGAAAATACAGTAAAAATAGCAGACAAATGTAATGTAGAATTTGAATTTGGACATACAATATTACCTAATTATGATGTACCACCAGAATTCCCAACACATTATGACTTCTTTAAAAAACTATGTGATGATGGAATAAAGAAAAGATATGGAGAAAATCCATCACAAGAAATATTAGACAGAGCAGAATATGAAATTAGTGTTATTAAGAAAATGGGATATGTTGATTATTTCTTAATAGTTTGGGACTTTATTCATTATGCAAAAACTCATAATATACCAGTTGGACCAGGACGTGGTTCTGGAGCAGGTTCAATCATAGCTTATGCAATAGAAATAACAGATATAGACCCAATTAAATATGGATTACTTTTCGAAAGATTTTTAAATCCAGAAAGAATAAGTATGCCAGACTTTGATGTAGACTTCTGCTATGAACATAGACAAGATGTAATAGATTATGTATCAAATAAATATGGACACGACCATGTATCACAGATAATAACATTTGGAACTATGTCAGCAAGAATGGTAATAAGAGATGTTGCAAGAGTATTAGATTTTCCGTATGCAGAAGCAGATAAACTTGCAAAAATGATACCAAATGAATTACATATAACAATAAAAAAAGCATTAGAGCAAAACAAAGAATTAAAAGATTTATATGATGAAAGAGAAGATGTTCATAAATTATTAGAAATTGCGATAGGACTAGAAGGAATGCCAAGACAAGCTTCAACACATGCTTGTGGAGTAGTAATAACAAAAGAACCAGTAGATACATATGTACCTCTATATGTAAGAGATAATCAAATTTCTACACAATATATAATGACAACATTAGAAGAATTAGGATTATTAAAAATGGACTTTTTAGGATTAAGAACATTAACAGTAATCCAAGATACCATAGACCTTGTAAAACAGACAAAAGGAATAGATGTAGAATTTGACAAAGAAATGGCAGACCCAAAAGTTTATAAATTATGGCAAGATGGAGCAACAAGTGGAATATTCCAATTTGAATCACAAGGAATGACAAACTTCATGAAGGAACTAAAACCAGACTGTCTAGAAGATTTAATAGCTGGTGTTTCATTATATCGTCCTGGACCAATGGACCAAATTCCAAGATATATTAGAGGAAAACAACATCCAGGTCATAATGAATATACTCATCCAAGTCTAGAGCCAATATTAAATGTAACATATGGATGTATGGTATATCAGGAACAAGTAATGCAAATTGTAAGAGATTTGGCTGGATATTCATTAGGTAGAGCAGACTTAGTACGTAGAGCCATGGGTAAAAAGAAACTTGATGTAATGGCAAAAGAAAGAGAAATTTTTATAAATGGTCAAGTTGATGAAAATGGAAATATTGTAGTTCCAGGTTGTGTAAGAAATGGAATTGATGCAGAATCAGCAAATAAGATATTTGATGAAATGGCTGAATTTGCCAAATATGCATTTAATAAATCACATGCAGCATGTTATGCAGTAGTAGCATATAGAACAGCATATTTAAAAGCATATTATCCTGCAGAATTTATGGCTTCAATGTTAAATAGCTTTTTAGGAAACTTAGATAAAGTGCCAGAATATATTGATGAATGTAAAAGACTTGGAATAGAGATATTAAAACCAGATATAAATATGAGTAATACAAAATTCACAGTTGAAGATGGAAAAATTCGTTTCGGATTAGGAAGTATAAAAAATGTTGGAATTCAACCAGTAGAAAATATAATTAAAGATAGAAACGAAAAAGGAAAATTTACAAGTTTTACAGATTTTTGTGAAAGAATGGCAGGAGAAGCTGTTAATAAAAAATGTATAGAAAGTTTAATAAAGGCCGGAACATTTGCAGAGTTACCTGAAACAAGAGCAACACTTCTAGCATCTTTTGAAACAATAATTGATACAATTCAATCTTATAATAAAAAGGGAATGAGCGGGCAAGTTTCAATGTTTGATTTAGGTGGTTCTGATGAAGAAAATAATTTAAATGAAATAAAATATAATTTTGATATACAACCTGAATTAAGTGAAAAAGATTTGCTATCAATGGAAAAAGAAATGCTTGGAATATATGTTTCAGGACATCCATTAGAAAAAATAAGAGAACAGATTTTAGCAAGTACCAATATATCATCTTTAGCAATGAAAGAAATTGATGAATTAAATTCAATTGGACAAGATACAGATACTACTGATATAAGAGTGAAAGAAAGAAGTAAATATGTAGATGGGCAAGATGTTAAAATTGCAGGAATAATTACATCAGTTAAAAAGAAATATACTAAAAATAATAAAATTATGGTATTTTTAACAATTGAGGATTTATATGGTTCAGCAGAAATAATTGTATTTGAACCAACTTATTTAAAAGCACAAGATGTTTTAGTAGAAGAAAATATTGTTGCAATTAATGGAAGATTGAGTATAAGAGAAGATGATTCAACTAAAATTGTTGCACAAGATATTAAGAATTTTGGAGATGCTAAACCTAAAATGCTTGTTCTTGATATCACAAATACTTCAGAAGAACAAAAAGCTAAACTTAGAGGTGCAATTAAATTTTTTAATGGTGAACAAAACAATATAAGTGTTGTTATTAAAATAGGTGATGAATTAAAATCATGTGGTGCTATTTATTTGACTGATGAGATTTTAAATGTTTTTAAAGATATTATGCCAGAGGGGACAGTGACAGTATAAATTATTAAAGGAGATTTTCTCCTTTTTTTGAATATATTATAAATGAAAAGTTTATATATGACTATTTCATAGCCAAAACATATTCTGGGTCTTCGTCGGGGGTCTTGGCTTTATTCCATAGTAATATATAAACTTTTCTTAATAATAAAATAAATAAAGAAAAAGGAGAAAATCTCCTTTTTAAATCCATTCTCCAAATTTTTTGATATATATTTTCTTTGCAAAAATTGCGACAAAACAGTATAAAATTGGAACACCAATAATAACTGAGAAATATTTTGGTGCAAGTGCAGTAAGGCCAATTGCTCTACCTAAAAATGTATATGGAACAATCATTGCAACTATACATAACAATATTGATGAAAAGTATACTGCTTTAGAAGCATGGCTTTGTTTAAATGGAATTTTGGCTGTTCTAATAACATGCATACCAACAAGATTAGAAACAACACTATAAGTAAACCAGATTGTTTGAAAAATTGCTGCTTCATGTATATCAAATGTAAACCATACTAAAGCAAAAACTATTAAGTCGAAACATGAACTTACAGGTCCCATAAATAACATAAAGTTTTTCAAACTTTTAATTTCAAATTTTTTAGGTTTATTTAGATATTCTTCATCAACATTATCAAGTGGTAAAGTTAATTGTCCAAAATCATATAATAATCCTTCAACTAAAAGTTGTATAGGAGTTTCTGGTAAAAATGGAAGTAATACACTTGCAATAATTACAGAAACTACTTCTCCAAAGTTAAAGCTTGCAGCAAGTTTGATATATTTCATCAAATTTGCAAAAGTATGACGACCTTCTTTTACACCATCAAGTAAAACATGTAAATCTTTTTCTAGTAAGATGATATCAGCTGATTCTTTTGCAATATCAACAGCAGTATCTACTGAAACACCAACATCAGAATTTATAAGTGATGGACTATCATTTATACCATCTCCCATATATCCTACGACATTTCCTGCTTCTCTTAATAATCTAACAATACGAGCTTTTTGAATAGGAGAAAGTTTAGCAAAAATATTATTTTTCTTTAAAAGTCTTTTAACTGCTATATCTTGAAGCTTATCAAGTTGAGAGTCTACAATTATTTTTGGGGATTTTATACCTACTTTATCACAAACACATCTTGTAACTTCAACATTATCACCTGTTAAAACTATAACTCTTATTCCGTTTTTATTTAATTTTTCGATTGAAGATTTTGCGGTTTCTTTTGGTGGGTCAAGGAATCCTATAAATCCCATTAATACCATATTTTTTTCATCTGAAATACCAAAACCAGTTGTTTTATCTAAATTATTTTTCTGACAAACTGCTACAACACGAAGCCCTTGTTTATTAAGTTCTTTTGCAATTTTTTTCATATTTTCTTTTATTTCATTTGTAATAGGTGAAACTTGTCCTTGATAATCAATCATTGTTGAAATACTTAAAATTTCTTCGACAGCACCTTTTGTAATTAGTTGTGGTTTTGTACCATCACTTACAATAACTGAAAGTCTACGTCTTGTAAAGTCAAATGGAATTTCATCGATTTTTTTATAATTATTAGAAAGACTTTCCATATTATTTTCAGTAGCACGTTTTATAACTGCTTCATCTATGTTACTACGAAGTCCAGTTTGAAAATAAGCATTTAAAAAAGCATGTTTTAAAACTCGTAAATCTTCATTTCCCATTACATCAAGATATTTTTCTAGAACAATTTTATCTTCAGTTAATGTACCAGTTTTATCAGTACATAAAATATTCATTGCACCAAAACTTTGAATTGAATCTAGTTTTTTTACAATTGTTTTCTTTTTTGACATTCGTATTGCACCTTTTGATAAACTACTTGATAAAATTACAGGTAGTAGAAGAGGTGTTATACAGATTGCTATTGCAACTGCAAATGTAAATGAAGTTATTATGTCATGTTTCCAAACATTTAATAAAAATACAATTGGAATTAATATTAACATGAATTTTATTAATAATTTACTAATACTTTCTATTCCTTTTTGGAATGCTGTTTTTGGTTTACCATTATTTAATGTATGTGCAACTTTTCCAAAATAAGTGTCGTCAGCTGTTAGAACAACAACACCTTTAGCACTACCACTTATTACATTTGTTCCCATAAAACAAATTGTATCTAAATCTGATAAACTATCGATTTCTTCTGTATTTTCAGTATTTACTACTTTTTTTATTGCATCAGATTCTCCAGTTAAACTTGATTGCCCGACATATAAATCTTTTGATTCGATTATTCTTAAATCAGCTGGTATCATATCACCTGCAGATAATTCAATTGTGTCACCAAGCACTAAATTTTTAAAAGGTACTTTAACTTTTCTGCCATTTCTAATTACAGTAGCATTTGTTGATACTAATTGTTTTAATTTTTCAGCAGCTTTATTTGAACGATATTCTGAAAAGAAATCTAAAAAAGTACTAACTGCAACTAAAACTGCTATTACTATAATATTTGCATAATTAGGGTCTTCTGCTAAATATATATCTGTATAAGATAATACTAAAGCTATTCCAAGTAAGATACTATTAAATGGTGTAAATAAACTTTTTAACAAATAATGATACCATTTTTTGGGCTTTGTTTGTGTTACTTCATTATATCCATATGTATGAATTCGTTGAGCTACTTCGTCATCAGTTAATCCACTTTCTTTTATTTTAAATTCTGAAATAAAATTCTCTCTAGATGTTGAGCATAAATGTCCATAGATTTTTTTGATATCAACATCTTCTTTTTTATCATTTGCCATGTCAATCCCTCCATTTTTATTATGACATTTTTCTTATAAAAATATACCACTGTGAAATTAAAAAATCAATGATTATGTCAATAATTTTTGAATATTTCACTAAAAAATATCTTTATTTTATTAGCGAATATTTCACTATATATGTAATCTTG
>CALXJU010000045.1 GCA_944388705.1 uncultured Clostridia bacterium | reverse complement strand
AAAGTATATGCATTTGTTGGACCATCAGGAACAGGAAAAAGTTATAGAGCACAAATGGTAGCAAGTGAAAAAAATATCAGTTATATAATAGATGATGGACTTTTAATAAAAGATAATGAAATAGTAGCAGGAGAATCAGCAAAAAAAGCACCTACAAAAATAGAAACTGTAAAACATGCTTTATTTATAAATGAAGAAGAAAAAAAGACAATAGAAAAAGCATTAAAGAAATATAAGCCAGAAAGTATATTAATATTAGGAACATCAGATGGAATGGTACAAAAAATAGCAAGTAACTTAGGATTACCAGAAATATCAGAAACAATTTATATAACAGATGTTGCAACAGAAGAAGAAATGCAAACAGCAAGACATATACGTGTTACAGAAGGAAAACATGTAATACCAGTACCAACTTTTGAATTAAAAAAAGATTTTTCAGGATATTTATTAGACCCACTTCAGATATTTAAATCAAAAGGAGCAGGGCAAAAACCATATATATCAGAAAAAACAATAATAAGACCAACATTCAGTTATTTAGGAAATTTTACGATATCAGATACAGTATTTAGGCAAATTATTGAATATATAGCCTCAAAAATGCCTGCAATACATAAAGTTGTTAGAACAAGAGCATCAAATTCAGAAGGTGGACCGACAATATATATGGAAGTAATTGTAACATATGGATATAATGTTCAAGAAGTGTTAAAAGAATTTAAAGCAAAAGCAAGAAAAGAAATAGAAAAACAAACATCAATGAATATTTTATCATTAGAAGTAGTTGCAAAAAGTATATATATACCAGAAAAATAAAGAGGAGAAATACTAAGATGAAAGAATTTATAAAAAAAGTAATAAGAGTAATAGTAAGAACTGCAATACGTATATATTTTGCAATAGTATATAGAGCAAAAGTAATAGGAACGGAAAATATTCCAAAAGAAGGACCATTAATATATTGTGGAAATCATAGATCTTATGCAGACCCACCACTAATAGTAGTCACAGCAAAAAGACATGTTAGATTTTTAGCAAAAGAAGAACTAAAGAAAAATCCATTATTTGCATTTTTAGGAGTAGTATTTGGTGGAATATATGTAAAAAGAGATTCAAAAGATGTATCAGCATTAAAAACAACACTAAAAGCACTAAAAAATGGAGAATGTGTAGCACTTTTCCCTGAAGGAACTAGAAATGGGCTAGAAAAAGGAGAAAAAGTAAAAGAAGGTGCAGCATTTTTTGCAGTAAGAACAGGTGCAAAAGTAATTCCAGTAGGAATAAGTGGAGGAGGAAAGCCATTTAAACAAATGACAATAAAATATGGAAAACCACTTGACTTTTCAAATAAAACAAAAGATGATTTAGATGAAATAACTGATGAGATAATGAAAAATATAATAGAATTAGCAAAATAGAAGGAGAATGAAAAAAATGAATAACCCAAAAATAAGAAATATAGCAATAATTGCACACGTAGACCATGGAAAAACAACATTAGTAGATGCACTACTAAAACAAAGCCATGTATTTAGAGATAATGAACAAGTACAAGAAAGAGTAATGGACTCAAATGACCAAGAAAAAGAAAGAGGAATAACAATATTAGCAAAAAACACAGCAGTAATGTATAAAGATATAAAAATAAACATAGTAGATACACCTGGACATGCTGATTTTGGAGGAGAAGTAGAAAGAGTACTAAAAACAGTAGATGGAGTACTTCTATTAGTTGATGCATTTGAAGGGGCAATGCCACAAACAAGAGAAGTATTAAAAAAATCATTAGCAATGAATTTAAAACCAATAGTTGTTATAAACAAAATAGATAGACCAGGAGCAGAACCACAAAAAGTATTAGACCAAGTAATGGAATTATTTATCGAATTAGATGCAAATGATGACCAATTGGATTTCCCAGTAGTATATACATCAGCAAAAAATGGAGTTGGAAAATTGAATTTAGATGAGCCTGATGGAGATTTAACATGTTTATTTGAAACAATAGTAAATACTATACAAGCACCTAATTGTGATGAAGAAGGTTCAGTACAAATGTTAGTATCTAATATAGATTATGATGACTATGTTGGAAGAATAGCAGTTGGAAGATTAGAAAGAGGAATAATAAAAACAGGAATGCCAGTAAGCATATGCGAAAAAGATGATAAAATATCACAAGGAAGAATTGCAAAAGTATATACACATATGGGATTAAAAAAGGTAGAAGTAGAAGAAGCTGTAGCAGGAGATATAATAGAAGTTTCTGGATTATCTGGAATTCATATAGGAGATACAATATGTGACTTGAATAATCCTGAAAAAATACCATTTGTAGATATAGATGAACCAACAGTTTCAATGACATTTAGTGTAAACAATGGACCATTCGCAGGAAGAGAAGGACAATTTGTAACATCAAGACATATAAGAGATAGACTATTTAAGGAATTAGAGAAAAATGTAAGTTTAAGAGTAGAAGAAACATCATCACCAGATTCATTTATAGTATCAGGAAGAGGAGAACTACATCTATCAGTATTAATAGAAACAATGAGAAGAGAAGGGTTTGAATTATTAGTATCAAGACCAAAAGTCATAATAAAAGAAATAGATGGTGTAAAATGTGAGCCGATTGAAAGATTAGTAGTAAATGTACCTGATGATTGTGTAGGAAATGTTATAGAAAAATTAGGTAGAAGAAAAGCAGAAATGGTAAATATGGAACCAGCAGAAGCAGGGCATACAAAAATAGAATTCAAAATTCCTTCAAGAGGCTTAATAGGATATAGAACAGAATTCCTTACAGATACAAAAGGTGAAGGTGTTATGAATAGTATATTTGATTCATATGAACCATTTAAAGGAGAAGTTGTTTCAAGAGTTAGAGGAACAATTGTAGCATTTGAAAATGGAACATCTATAACATATGGATTATATAATGCACAAGATAAAGGAGAACTATTTATAGGACCTGGAGTAGAAGTATATGAAGGAATGATAGTTGGTCTAAATTCAAGGTCAGAAGATTTAGCAATAAATGTATGTAAAGAAAAACATTTAACAAATACTAGAGCATCTGGTTCTGATGAAGCATTACGTTTAGTGCCACCAATTCAAATGTCACTTGAAAAAGCTATTGAATTTATACAAGATGATGAATTAGTAGAAGTAACACCAAAATCTATTAGATTAAGAAAGAAAATATTAGATAATAAAGAAAGAGAAAGAGCAGCAAGAAATGCAAATAAATAAAACTTAAAAAAGTGATTGACATAACTTAAAAAAGAGTATATAATACTGACATAAAATTTAAGGAGGACAAACTTATGAAAGAAACCTCTAATAAACATCAACGGGAATGTAGAGTAAATCCAAAAGTAAGATGTGAAGATTGCGAAAGAGAAACATGTCCATATATTTATTGTCAAAACATTGATTGTATGGCATGTGAATCAAGAGCACTCTGTCCAATGTGCGAAGGAGACTGCAAAAAATGCCAAAAATATACTTATTGTATAGTTTTCGCAGGAAGTTGAACTAAAAAGAGCCTGAAAATGGCTCTTTTTAGTTGACAAAATATTTTTTATGAAGTATATTTTTAATAGATAATAAAACCAAAAAGGAGATAATATATGGATTTAAAAAATTATAAATCTATTATTTTTAAATTAGATAAAGAACAAAGACATGAAAAAGATATAGATAAAAGAAGATTATTATTATTAACTTTAAAAGAACGTTTAGAAGGTGTACTAGAAATATTACCAAATGATTTAGAAATGCGTACTAAATTAATGTATGTATATATTGGTTTAAATGATATTGAAGGAGCAAAAAATATAGCATATGGATTGTTAGATAAAACCAATTCAAGAGATATTTTAAACGGATTATCTATAATAGAAGAAAGAACAGGAAACTATAATCAAGCAATAGAATATATAGATAAAATATTAGAAAAGAACCTTATAATCAAGCACTAAAAAAGAAAAAAGAACGTATAGAAAATAAAAAAAATAATAAAGATTTTAGAGAAATAACTTCAATAGAAAAAATGTATAGAGAAATTGCTACATTAGAAAGAAACGTAGGTAGGATAGCAGAAGAACGTCAAGGAGAAAATGTAATATATGGAAAAGAATTTGAAAAAAATAAAACTTTACAAGAGACATATTTAAGTACTTATGAAAAAATAAAAGAAATTGCAAATAAAATATTACTAGAAAATCCACAAGAAATAATAGCAAAGCAAAAATTACTTAAATCATTATTTATAACAGGAAAAATAGAAGAAGCAGAGCAAATTGCAAATACACTTTTAAATGATTATGGAAAAGATGAAATCGCATTATGGTATTTATCAAAAATTCAAAGAGAAAGAGGAAATCTTGAAAAAGAAAAAGGATATTTAGAAGAAATATTATCTAATTCACCAGAAGGAACACAAATAAAAGTACAACAAAGACTAGAAAGAGTGAAACATTTGTTAGAAAACCAAAAAGAAGAGGAACAGTTAAAAAAGGGATTAGAAGAAAACTATACAGAAGAAACAAGGCAAGAATTTATAGAACAAGCTAGAAGAGATTTTATTTATGGAAATATAGGATTAACAGAAATAGAACAATTGATTCAAGAAGCAAGAAAATATCCTAATTTTGTTAAAAGTTTAATAGTGTTGTTAGACATAAAATTAAAAATAACAGATAATAAACAAGACAAAATTGACGAATTAGAAAATTATATAGATGAGGAGTTTTCAGTCACACCAGAAGAATATGATAATATTTTAAATGAAATAGCACAAACAAGAAAAGAAATTAAAGAAGATAATATTGTAGAGCAGTATTTGGATAGAGAGAAAAAAGAAGAAGTAAAAAGACAAAGAGAATATTCTAAATATGTTATTGAAAGACTAGGAAAGGGAGAAATAAAAAGAGACGATTTACCTGAAATTGTTAGTCAATTAGAAAAATTTAAAGATAGAACAAGAGCAATATTTTTAATAACAAAATTATATGAAATTTTATATGATAAAGAAAAAGCGTATAATGAACTAATGAAATATACATATATAGCAGATTTAACAAAAGAGGAACAAGAAGGAATTGCAAAAATGCAAAAACTTTTAACAAAAGGAAAAGATAATCAAAATTCAAACGAAAAAAATAAAGAAACACAAGATGTAGATGGAGCAAGATAAAAATTTTTTTGCTGAAAGATAAACTAAAATATTGACAGATTTATTCGAATTTTGTAGAATTATAGTGTAAAAAAATTAGAAAGGGGAAAATATGCAAAATAAAGAAAAAGGCAATCTTACATTAGAAGAGCTTTATAAGAGTATAAAGCATCAAATAATTCAAGATGATGACTCTGAATATGATGATGACGATGCAGATTGTACAAGTATTTATGATTAAGATTTTGTAGTCCCAAAAAAGGCGAGTGGCACCTACCACTTGCCTTAAATAAAATTTAACTAGAAAAGGAAGTAAATATGAATAAAGAAGAATTAGAAAAAATAAAACAAAAGGCTTTAGATGAGCATATTCCAATAATAATGGATGATACATTAGAAGTTGTAGATAAAATATTAAAAGAAATAAAACCAAAAAAAATACTTGAAATAGGAACAGCAGTTGGATATTCTGCAATATGTTTTTCAGAATATTTACAAGAAGGTGGGAAAATAGATACAATAGAAAGAGATGAAGAACGTATAGAAGAAGCAAAGGTAAACATAAAAAAAGTAGGTGTAGAAGATAAAATAAACATATATACAGGAGATGCGGTTGAAATTTTACCTACTTTAAATGAAAAATATGATGTAGTATTTATTGATGCAGCAAAAGGTAAATATCCATTTTTCTTAAATCAAGCATTAAGAATGATAAATAAAAATGGAGTTATTTTAGCTGATAATATTTTATATAAAGGTTATGTAATGAGCGATTATAATAAACATAAACAACGTACAGCGGTAAGAAATTTACGTGAATATATAAAAGAAGTTACAGAAAATCCTAATATACAAACAGAAATCTTAGAAGTAGGAGATGGATTAGCAATAAGTAAAATAAAAATAAGTTGAATGAAGCAATGCTTTATTCAACTTATTTCTTATTATTCCTGAAACTCAGGAAATTAGAGAGTGTCAAATGACGTGTGGTGAAACATGCCTTGACAAAATGCTTGCAGGAACAGTGATTCCGTCCATGTCTAAATTTGGTTTACCAGGTCCATCAAAGAAAACTATACCATCAGAATAATTTTCAATGATAAATGCTAAAATAGACCTATGTGTTGTTTGAATTTTATGTTTTGTGTGAGATGCAGGACCATCATCATCTTCATTGTTTTTATACATATCCCAAGTCTGAGATTGTAATTCAAACATGAAACCTCCTAATATTGGGGATGTACCACCAATATGAAGTGTACATTGCCAAGATTGATAGCTTGTATCTTTAGGATTGGTAATGTAGTCTTTGATAAAATCTGCAAAAAAAGAATAATTTAAAATGTTATTAATCTTATCTTTTGGGATTGGCACTCCACCAAATTTTTGGTCACAGGAGTTTACCCAAAGTTTGAATCCTTTACAATAAATAGATTCAGGATTAATAAGAATTTGAATCATTATCTTTGTAGTCTTTAATAAAATTTGGGAATTAGCATGTTTAAAAATTAAACGAAGCCCAAATCTATCTCTCACAATAGGTGTTTGAACCAAATCTAAGTCACACGGAGAACACTGATATTCCCAAGAAATCTTTAGAATTTTAGCTAAATCGCTTTCTACACTTTTACGACGAGAAAGGATTTTCATATCCAAACCGTCTTCTATTCCATTAACTTTTTTTAGGGGACTATTTGTATCAAGGCAATTTAGCCATATGATAGCATACATGAAGAAGACTGTAATATCTTCAACAAAGTTTGTCATTCCCATTGTAAACATCCGGACACGTATTGCATCTCGGATACCTAATAAAAAACAGGTTTTTAGTGTAGAATATTCATCACTTAGTTCATTTTCTCTACTTTGAAAAACGGTTTCAATGTGTTGAAAAACTGATAAATGATCAGCTTCTCTAAAATTTTCAGCATTTCTATCCAGTTTTCCGTCGGCAATTGTATTTGCCAAAGCCTCATTATACACTGACTTAAAAAAGTCAATTAATTCATCTGGAATATCCGGAATATCCGGAATCCGTTTTTTGTCTTCTGCCATATACAGAACCTCTCTTTCAAATTTTTTATACAATAATTATATCATAAATTTTTTAAAATGTATATAAAAAAAAGAAAACCTCATCTAAAATAATAGATGAGGTTAATTGATTAGATAATATTGAAGGGATTTATGCTAGTAAATAAACCAACAAAATCATTAATCAGATAATTTTTTTCATCAAAAACTACTCCGGAAATTTTTATCTTTTTGAAATCTAATTCAATATTAAAATTTTTATAACGTTGCCTCTTATGTTCTTCATGAATTGCTTCATCAAAAATTTCCATTGCTAAAGTTTTTATCTGAACTTCAAAAACCATACCAGAAGGTGTTCTTATATATGCATGTAAACCTTGATATCCAGAATCCTTTGGAAATAAAACATAATTTTTTACTTTTATTTCAAATTCTGGTAGTAAAAAGCTTTTATCACATACAAATATTTTTTTTGCTGTTTCAGAATTAGGATTTAGTGAATTACCTAATCTTGATTCTGCATTTAATAGCAGGCATTTTCTTTTTATAGAAAAGAAAATGAGCAAATCATTCATAAGCTGATAACATAGTTTTTGATTTCTTATATTATCTTTTGCAGATGTGCATAATACTATTTTAAAACCTAGCAAATCTCTTATTGTACTTAAATCAAAACCATTTGATATAAATAATCTAATTTTGGAATTGAAGCTAATGAAACTTTTTTTCCGCAAAAAAATTATTAATTTTACTTTTTGCTTTTTTGACCAGTAATTTAAGAATTTTTTCAATTCATGATGTTCAATTTCTAGAAAAGAAAATTTGTCATCAGAATCGTTAAACTCTAACAATTTGTTACCATATTGATTGTAATAAAAATTTCCTGTCTGATTTAACATATCAATGTAGTTACTGCAAACAACATTTAAATCAGTTGTTCCTATGAAAGCCTCATTAATATCTGGAAAGCTGATTGCTGTTATTTCTGACATTTAATAACCTCCTTTTAATCAATTAAAACAATTTACATAAAATATATTATACCACAAAAATTGGAAAAAGTAAAATTTTGATAAAAAATTTTGTATTTAATTTATGATAAAATCACCTTAAAAGTTTAGAAACGAATATTTCACCCTAAATGTATAAAAATAGAA
>CALXJU010000044.1 GCA_944388705.1 uncultured Clostridia bacterium | reverse complement strand
TAAGTCCGTTCGACTTGCATGTCTTATGTGCGCCGCCAGCGTTTATCCTGAGCCAGGATCAAACTCTCTTGTTATTCAAGTTACAATAAACTTACGTTTCTTGTAACTCTCTCGATGAGTTTTCTAACTCTTTTATAAACTTTTCTTTTTTTAATCTTTTTTGATTTACTTTTTGGTACTCTCTCATTTCTGAAAGTTACCGTTTGGTTTCTTCTCTAAAGGATTCATTGTTTACTTTTCAATGTACTTTTTTGTTCCTCACTTTCGTGTAGAACGGAATTTATTTTAGCATACCTTTTTCTTCTTGTCAATACTTTTTTTAAAAATATTTAAAATATTTTTTTACCTCTTTTTTAGGGCAAAATAAAAAACTAGTAATTCGTTGTTTTTCTTCTTTTTTCGCTGTGACTTTATACTAATTCTTGTGTGATATTTTAAATATTTTCTTCTGTTGTTTGGTCTTTATTTATCTTAACACGGTTATACTAAAATGTCAACACTTTTTTTGAATTTTTTTTAGTTTTTTTGTTCTTTCTTTTTTATGTCTTTTTTTCGTTTGGTCTTTTATTATCTTAACATCTTTTTTTACTTTAGTCAATATGTTTTTTTATGTAACTTTTTCCATTACATTGTTCTATCTAGTTCAACAAGTATTAAGTCATCTCCTATACATTTTATTTTATTCCATGGAATAACTATATCATTATTAGATGAAAACAGACTCATTAATTTATTCGTACCTCCTGGAACTATTATAGAAGTTATTCTTCCTGTTTCTAAATCAGCACATACATCTTGAACAAAACCCAATCTTCTTCCATCACATATATTTATAACTTCTTTATGTTTAAAATCTAATCCTTTATCTCCCATAGTTCCCTCCTACATAATTATTATATGTTGCTTCTTTCAAAATAGTTACAAAATATCCTCAACAAAAGTTGAGGATTTATATTAATATTTAATTATTTGTTTCTCCAATATTATTTTCTTCTGTTTTTATTTCTCTACTTTTTTTAGCTAAGTTATTATGATAAATAAATATTGGTGTTGCTGTAACTACAAGTGAAATTGTTGTAGCTAATTCTATTATATTTTCGTTTCTATCTTGTTCTTCACTACTATATGCACTTTGAGATTTTTCTGGTAAAGCAATATCTAATCCGATTCTAAACGCTGTAATTACTCCTGATATAATTGTTATTAATGATACTATTAGAATTATATATACATATATTCCTCTAATAGTCTCTTCAAAGTTACTTTTTTCTTCTTTATTTCTTTTCATAAATGCTGATATTATCAATACTAATACAGCTATTGGAACTATACATACTATTAAACCTACTAATAATCCTATGACTACCATATTCCCCTCCTATTTTATTCTTTCTTTTTCTATTATATTCCAATGATATTTATACATTATTACACCAACAACAATTATCGCTATTGAAACTACTGAATTTTTTATTTTTTCATTTTTATAATTTTCTCTTTTTATTTCATTATTTCTTGTATCTTGATAATCATATATATCATATTGATTACTACTTTCTTGTTCAAAAAACACATAAGAGTCTGGATAAAAATATGATGTTATATTATTTACTGTTGATACAATTCCTCCCACTATCATTCCTAATGTTATAAGAGATACTATGTATAAATACATTGTTCTGAAATTATTTCCCATCATTTTCCCCTCCTTTGTTTATTTTCTTCTATATAATATCATAATGTAATTTCTATTTCAATAAATTATATTTATAAATATTAAAAAAACTACTAATATATAACTAATAAAAAATAATTATATATTAATAGTTTTAAATTTTATTTATAATATTTTTTTATATTTTCCAATGCATTTTTTTCTAATCTCGATACTTGTGCTTGAGATATTCCAATTTCTTCTGCAACTTCCATTTGTGTCCTACCATCAAAATATCTTTTCATTATAATTCTTTTTTCTTTTTCTCCAAGTCTTTTTAATGCTTCCGCAATAGTCATATTTTCAGCCCAACTTTCATCACTATTTTTCGAGTCTTTTACTTGGTCCATAATAAAAATACTTTCAGAGCCATCATTATAAACTGGTTCTTGTAAAGAAATCGGATCTTGAATTGCATCAAAGCTGAAAGCGATTTCTTCTTTAGTCACGCCTAATTCTTTTGCTATTTCTTCTATAGTTGGTTCTCTTCCGTTTTCTTTATTAAATTTTTCTTTATATTGTAATGATTTATAAGCCAAATCTTTAATTGACCTACTTACTCTTATACTATTATTATCTCTTAAATATCTTCTAATTTCACCAATTATCATTGGTACTGCATATGTTGAAAATTGTACACCTTGATTTAAATCAAAATTATCTATTGATTTTATTAATCCTATACATCCTATTTGAAATAAATCATCAGCATTTTCTCCTCTTCCATAAAATCTTTGTATTACACTTAAAACTAATCTTAAATTTCCATTAATAAATGTATTTCTCGCTTCTTCATCACCTTGTTTGATTTTTATAAATAGCTCATCTTTTTCTTTATTTGTTAGTACAGGTAGTTTTGCAGTGTTTACTCCACAGATTTCCACCTTATTAATCAAATAAAAAACCTCCCTTTAGAAATAATTCTTTACTATTATTTCCAAGTGAAGGTTTATTTATTCATTTATTTATTTTGCGAAAATTTTTTTAATTCTTTTTCTACTTCTTCTGCTGATGATAACATCAAAATTCGTTCTGCTAATTTTTCACATTCTGTTTTTTCTAAATTACTTATTATTTTTCTTGCTTTCAATATACTGTTTGAATTCATCGAAAATTCATCTAATCCTAAACCTATTAATAATGGAATATATAATTCATCTCCAGCCGCTTCTCCACACATTCCACAGAATATTCCTCCATCATGCGCACCATTTATTGCTTCTTTTACTAATTTTATAACTCCTGGATGAAATTTTGTATATAGTTTTGCAATTTTTTCATTTCCTCTTTCAACGGCAACTGTATATTGAATTAAATCATTTGTACCTATACTGAAAAAGTCACATTCTCTAGCTAATCCATAAGATATTAATGCTGCTGATGGTATTTCTATCATTATTCCTGTTTTTATATCTTTTTTATAAGGAATATTTTCATTATCTAATTCTGTTTTACATTCTTCTAATATCTTTTTTGCTTCTCTTAATTCTTCTATTGAAGATATCATTGGAAACATTATTGATAAATTTCCATAATGACTAGCTCTTAATATTGCTCTTAGTTGTGTTTTAAATATATTTAAATTATCTAAACATAGACGTATAGCTCTATAACCTAAAAATGGATTTGCTTCTTTTTCTAATTTTAAATATTTTAATTCTTTGTCTCCACCTACATCTAATGTTCTAATTATTACACTTTTTCCTTGCATTTTTTCTGCGACTTCTTTATATGCATTATATTGTTCTTCTTCTGTTGGCATGTTTTCGCTATCCATATATAAGAATTCACTTCTAAGTAGACCAACTCCTTCTGCTGTATTTTTTAATACTATTTCCACATCAGCTGGTGTTCCTATGTTTGCAACCAATTCAACTTTATATCCATCTTTTGTTTTAGTTTCTAATCCTTTGAATTTTTCAAGTTCTTGGTTTTCTTTTTGGATTTCTTCTTTTAATTTGAATAGTTTTTGTTTTTCTTCTTCTGAAGGATTTAAATAAATTTCTCCTGACAATCCATCTATCGCAACATAGTCTCCATTTCTAAATATTTTTGTTGCTTCTTCTACTTTTGTAATTGCTGGAATTGCATGTGTTCTTGCCATTATAGATGTATGTGAATTTGTTCCTCCTAATTCTGTTATTATTCCAGAGACATTTTTAAAATCTAATTTTGCAGTATCTGATGTTGTTAGTTCTTTTGCAACTATTATTGTATTTTCTTCTAATTTACTTATATTTATAGTTTCTTCATTAAATAATTTTGATAATACTCTATTTTTGATATCTGCAATATCTCTTGACCTTCCTGCCATATATTCATCATCCATATTTTCAAAAATTTGTATTACACTATTGAATCCAACTTCTACTGCATATTCTGCACTATAATTTAAATTTGTTATTGCATTTTCTGTTTCTGATATTAAACTTGGGTCTTGCATAATCATTAAATATGCTTGCATTATATCTAATTCTGTTCCGCTTAATTTACTAACCATTTCTTCAGTTTCTTTTATAACTTGATTAAATGCTTGTTTAAATTTTTGCATCTCAGCTTCTGGATTTTCTACTGTTCTTTTTTCAATCACTTTTTCTTCATTTTTTAAAATTACAATTTTTCCAAATCCAATCCCTGTTGATACACCTTTTCCTTTTAACATTCTTTTTCCTCCAATCACTTATTAAAAAGTTGATATATGACTATTTATATATTTAGTAATATACCAACTTTTTAATAATTATTCTCCAAAATTATTGTTAAATGCTTCTATTATTTCATTCATAGCTGTTTGCTCATCTTCACCATCACAAATTATTTCTATTTCAGTATTAACTTTTATTCCTAGTGACATTATTCCTAATATTGATTTAGCACTAGCTTTCTTTTCACCTACTTCTAATTCAATATTACTTTTAAATTTGTTTGATAGTTTAACTAATTCTGATGCTGGTCTAGCATGTAATCCTGTTTCATTTTTTAAAGTAACTTTTTGTCTAATCATTTTATTCTCCTTTATTATGCTTTTTCATACTCTTTTAAATTTTTCTTTAGTTTTGCCATAATAAGAGCTGCAACTATTGCTCCTACAGCTATTGCAATTACATATCTTAGAGGATGTCCTATTGTTGGTAATACAAATATTCCTCCATGTGGTGCTCTTAATGTACAATTAAATGCCATTGATAATGCCCCTGATACTGCTGAACCTACTATAAATGATGGAATTGTTCTTATTGGGTCTGCTGATGCAAATGGTATTGCACCTTCTGATATGAATGATAATCCCATTATATAATTTACATATGCTGCTTGTTTGTCTTTTTTAGGTATTTTTCTTGGGAATGCTGTTGCTAAAAATGCAATTGCTAATGGTGGTACCATTCCTCCTGCCATAACTGCTGCCATTATTTCAAAATTTCCTGATGCTAACATTCCTGTTCCGAATGCATATGCAGCTTTATTTACTGGTCCTCCTAAGTCAACTGCCATCATTCCACCTAGAAGTGCTCCTAATATTATTTTGTTTGCTGTTTGCATTGTTGCTAAATAATTATTTATTGCTGTATTTATTGCTCCTACATATGGATTTATTAATAACATAAATGTTCCCATTAATAGTATTCCAAATACTGGATATAAAAGAATTGTTTTTATTCCTTCTATACTTTTTGGGAGATAACTACATATTTTCTTTAGAAATACTACTATATATCCTCCAACAAAACCTGCTATTAATGCTCCTAAAAATCCTGAACTTACTAATGTTATAGAACTATCTGACAATGATGCAAATGTAGTTCCTTTTACTGCAAGAATTCCACCTACAAATCCTACTGCTAATCCTGGTCTATCTGCTATACTCATTGCTATATATGCAGCTAATATATATAGCATTACATCAAATGCTGCTCCTCCAACTGTTTTAAAGAATGCTGCTATTGGTGTGTTCATACCAAAATTTGCAGGATTTATTTCATAATTATCTAATAAAAATGCTATTGCTGTTAATATACCTCCACCTACAACAAATGGTAACATATGTGTTACACCATTCATTAAGTGTTTATATATTTGTGTTCCTATTCCTTCTTTTACATCATCATCTTCTTGTTTTGAACCACCTGAACTATGATATACTTTTGCATTTGGTGATAATACATGTTCTATCAATTCTTTTGGTTTGTTTATTCCATCTGCTACTTTCGCTTTTACAATTTTTTTACCATCAAATCTTGATAAATCTATTTTTGTATCTGCCGCAATTATTACTGCTTTTGCATTTTTTATTTCTTCTTTTGTGAATTTATTTTTTACTCCTGATTGTCCATGTGTTTCAACTTTTACTTTATGTCCTAATTCTTCTCCCATTTTTTCTAATGCTTCTGCTGCCATATATGTATGTGCTATTCCTGTTGGACATGCTGTTATTGCTAATATTTCATATCCTGCACTACTCTTTTTGTTTTCATTTAATTTTACATTTTCTGCTCTATCTATACATGTTAAAAATTCTTTTGGTGTTTTTGCATTTAATAATGCTTTTCTAAATTCTGTGTCCATTAATAATGTTGATAATCTACTTAATACATCTAAATGTATATTATCTTTTGTGTTTGGTGCTGCTATTAAAAATAATAGTTTTACAGGTTGTCCATCTAATGCATTAAATTCTACACCATCTGGCACTACCATTGCTGAAAGTCCTGGTTTTGATACTGAATCAGCTTTACCATGTGGTATTGCTATTCCTTCACCAATTCCTGTTGTTCCCTCCTCTTCTCTTTTCATTACTACATATTTGTAGTTTTCTTTGTCTGTAATGTTTCCATTGTTCATCATCAAATCTACCATTTTGTTGATGACTTCTTCTTTGCTACTTGCTATTCCATTTAATTGGATAGCATTTTCATTAAGCAAATCTGTAATTTTCATATTACTCCTCCTTTGTTTATTTTATATTCTTTAAGAGTATCTCTACTTCTTCTTTTGTTGCTAAATTTATTGAAAATGTACTTGCACTTCCAGTAGCTATACCCATTTTTAAAGCTTGTTCATAATCTCCACTCTTTAAATAGCCTACTATAAATCCTGCCACCATGGAGTCTCCTGCACCTACTGTGTTTACAACTTGTCCTTTTGGTGCTTTTTTATAATATTGTTTATTATCTTTTGTTACTAAAATTGCTCCTTCTCCTCCTAATGATATTAATACATTTTGTGCTCCCATTTCTTGTAGTTTTTTTGCATATTCTACAATTTGTTCATTTGTATTAATTTTTACATTAAAAGTTTCTTGCAATTCATCTTTATTTGGTTTTATTAAAAATGGCTTATATTTTAATACATTTATTAATAATTCTCTTGTTGAATCAACTATAAATGTTACACCATTTTTTTCTAATTTATTACATATTATTTCATAAATATCGTTTTTTATACACTTTGGAACATTTCCTGCTAGTATTACAATATCATTTTCTTGGATTCTCTCTATTTTTTCTAGTAATTGTTGTAACTCTTCTTCTGATATTTCAGGTCCATTTCCATTTAGTGCGGTTTCTTCTTTTGAACTTATTTTTACATTTATTCTTGTTATCCCATTTTTTACTTCTACAAAATCTGTTTCTATCCCATATTCTTCAATTTTTCTTTTTAGTTCTTTTCCTGTAAATCCAGCAATAAATCCTAATGCTGTATTTTCTAGCCCTAAATTTTTTAAGACTGTTGACACATTTAAACCTTTTCCTCCTGGTAATATTTTTTCTGTCTTGGTTCTATTTATTTGCCCTATTTCAAAATTTTCTACTTGTGCTATATAATCTAATGCAGGATTGAATGTTATTGTATATATCATTTTTTCCTCCTTGCTGTCAACATATTATCATATTTATTTTTATTTTACAATACTTATTTTTATTTTTAAATAGAAAAAAGAACTATAATTTTACATTTTTATTATAGTTCTTTTTATTTTCGATTTTTTATTCATTATTTGCTTCTGCATTTCCTTCAAATGGTATAAATTTATTTACTATACTTTCTGTTGTTGTTTCTATATTTGGCTCTGTTTTAAACATTGCAAATGATGTGTTTATTTTGTTTTCTACTAGTTCTTCTACTTCATCTTGTGTTGCATGTTCTGCTAATACAAGTTCACTTACTAGTATTTGTTTTGCATTATGTAACATTTTCTTTTCCCCTGTTGATAATCCTTTTTCTTTTTGTTTGAAGCTTAAATTTCTTACTACATCTGCAATTTCATATATGTTTCCACTTTTCATTTTGTCCATATTTTCTCTGTATCTTTTATTCCAATTTTTCTCCATTTCTGTTTCATCTTGTTCTAGTATATTAAATACTTTTTCTGCTTCTGTTTTATCAATTATATTTCTAATTCCATGCTGTTCAGCAGTTTGTGTTGGTACCATAACTTTAACTTCACCTGGCATTTTTAATATATAATATGATTGCTTTTCCCCCAATACTTCTTTTTCTTCTATTGAATCTACTATCCCTGCTCCATGCATTGGATATACTACTTTGTCTCCTACATTATACATGTAAGTCAACTCCTTTCAGCCATATTATTTTGGTTGTTATAGATATTTCTCATATTTTACCAACCTCTTTTATTATACTACAAAAAATGGCAAAAGTCAAAGCTTTTACCATTTTTTTAATTATTTTATGATTCATTTATGATAATGTCTTAATAAATCATTTAGGAAAATGTCTTAATTTTAAAATTTATGATATAAGT
>CALXJU010000043.1 GCA_944388705.1 uncultured Clostridia bacterium | reverse complement strand
GAGTATATTGATATAATGAGTAGATTATAAAAGAAGGTGAACTTATGAAAGATTTAGAGAATTCAAGGCTTGATAGAAAAAATGTTTTAAATAATAAATATGCTGTAGAAATCTTAGAAAAGGATTTAGATTTTAAAGGATATTTATATAATAGTGAAATATGTTTTTTAAAAGAAGATGTTGTGAAAATTTTTGAAGCTGATGTAAGAACAATAGAAAGAATCATTGAGTCAAATTATGAAGAATTAGTTGAAAATGGATATGAAATACTCAAAGGGAAGAAATTAGAAGATTTTAAAAAAATTTGTTACCGGTCAAAATGCCGGTAACAAAATTAATCAACTCGGAATATTCAGATTTAGAACTATACTTGATATAGCAATGTTATTACAAAATAATGATACAGCAAAGTACATAAGAAATAGGATATTAGACATTGTTATCGATGTTTTAGCCGAAAAAACAGGTGGAAGTACAAAATATATAAATCAAAAAGATCCTGATTTTCTTCCGATTGCTGTGGGAGAAATACAAAACAGAAAGAAATTTACTGATGCATTAAGAGATTTTGTAGATGTAGGAAACTATAAATATGGATATTTCACAAATTTAATTTATGAATGTTTATTTAAAGAAAATGCACAAGAATACAAAAACATTTTAAAATTAGACAAAAAGAATACAGTAAGAGCCACTCTTTATTCAGAAGTATTAGTTGAAATATCATCATATGAAGCAGGAATAGCATACGAAATCGAACAAAAATTTAATACAGATAAAGTAAAATTATCAAAAGAAGATGTGGAAAAAATTATTTACGATATGTTTAATCACCCAAAAGAGCAACCAAGAATACAAAATATAAGAACAAAAATGGCAAGTAGAGATTTAAACTTTAGAGATGCTTTGCATAAAAAGTTAGAAAATTATATAAAAGAAGTTCCTACAGAGGAATATGACAAATTCTTAAATGATCAAATAAAAATTATTGCCGAAGAATTAGAAGAAAATAAAGATGTTTTTGAAAGGTTAAAGGATAAATGATGGAAGAAGTCTTGAAAATACAATATTTTGGAATTGAATATGTTGAAAAAATACATGATGAGCAAATAATTAATTATGGAAAAAATGGACTTGTTGGTTATAAGGATAAAGGACAGTTAGAAAGTGTCCTATTCAACATGCAAAATGATTTATATTATCCAACTTTTATAGATAAATTAACCCACTTAATATTTTGTTTAGTAAAATTTCATATTTTTAATGATGGAAATAAACGAACTGCGATTGCTTGTTCATCATATTTTCTTCAAATAAATCGGATATGATTATATTATTGGAACATTCATAAGGGAAATGGAAAATGTCTGCATTTGGCTGGCAGAAAATAAGTTTGATAAAACATTTTTAAAGAGAATAGTTACAGATATAATAGAAAATACGGAGATTACAGCAGAAACAAAATTAGAGTTGATTGATATATTATCTAAGAATTAAAAGAGGAGAAGATATGACTAGTATAGAATTTATTTTAAACACTAAAGATTATTTACAGGATTTTTCTACACGATATACATATAATTCAAATGCCAAAGTAATGAAAAATTTATTAAAAAATTGAATGAAGCAATCTTTTGAAGATGGAAATGGAAGAACAGGTAAATTACTTATAAATTATGAATTATTAAAGAATGATTTACCACCTGTTGTTATAGCAAAAGAGGATAGGGTAAAGTATTTTGAATTTTTAAGAAATAATGATAGTAATGGCTTAGCTGAATGGCTAAAAGATTTATCTAAATGAAATAAAACAAATAATAATTGAAAATTAATAATTTTTTAAGCTGGCACAATATTTTAGAATATTGTGCCAGCTTAAGGATTAAAGACATTATGCGTGCAAAAAGCAGTTTTCATCATGTGAATAAATAAAACCTACTGCTTGTAAATATGAATAAATTATTGTAGAACCCACAAATTTCATTCCTCTATTTTGTAAATCATTTGAAATACTATCAGATATACTTGATGTAGTTTTATCTATTTCATATATTATTTTATCACCTGTAAAATTTCTTAGATAATTATAAAAAGAGTTATACTCATTTTGAATATTTTTAAATATTTTTGCATTATTAATGCTTGCTTTAATTTTTAGCTTATTTCTTATTATTTTATCATTTAATAACAATTCATTAATTTTATTTTCATCATACTTGCATATTTTATCTATATCAAAATTATCATATGCTTTTCTAAAATCTTCTCTTTTATTTAACACACATTCCCAAGAAAGTCCTGCTTGAAAAGATTCTAATATTAACATTTCAAATAAATATTTGTCATCAAAATTAGGCTGACACCATTCATTATCATGGTATTTTACATATAATTCATTATTTAAATTACACCATTTACACCTTTTATTATTATTCATTTCAACATCCTTTCATTAGCATATGTAATTTATTAATATCAACATCTTCATGTTTTAACAGTTCTATTTTTTTATTTATTCCGCCTGCATAACCAGTTAAATTTCCTTTTGCTCCTACAACTCTATGGCAAGGAATAATTATAGAAATCGGATTATGTCCAACTGCTCCTCCTATAGCTTGGGCTGACATTTTTTCTTTATTTAGTATTTTTGCAACTTTTTTAGCTAGTTCTCCATAAGTCGTAATATCTCCATAAGGAATTTCACATAGCAATTTCCATACTATTTTTGCAAATTCGCTTCCATTAGGCTCTAAATCTATTTCATTAATTTGAGGCTTTTCTCCATTAAAATATCTATCTAACCAATTTTTAGTCTTTACTAAGATATCATAATCATTTTTTTCTTGCAGATTTTCTTTTAACTTTCCTAAATAATATTTTTGCCCTTCAATCCAAACTCCAACTAATTTCTGATTTTTACCTGCTAATAATAATTTTCCAACAGGTGAATTATAATAACTTATATAAATCATATTTTCTCCAAATTATATTTTACTTTATATATTCTTTATCTTCTGAATAAGGTATATCTTCTTTTCCTGTTGCAAATAATTGTCCATCTCTACCTTCTTTTTTCATAGCTTCTAGCACTATTTGTCCTAATTCTGCTATCTGTTCTAAATATTGTTTTTCATTGTTTTTAGTAATTTCAATTATATCCATTTTTTTCACCTTCTCTAAGGTATCAATATGTCATAAAATATAGTTATATTCTACTTTGCGCATTTTACCACATTCCCTACATTTTGTCAAAAAAAGTAAATGTCTAAAAAACATTTACTTCAATATAATATTAATTTATTCTTTCTTAAAATCCTATCTTTTCTCTAATTTCCTGTTTTACTTCTTCTAATGGTTTATCTGATTTTACATTAATAACATTTATGTTTGGATATTTTTCTTTTATTTCTTTTGCCATTTCTAAATATACTCTTTGTTGCCCTATACTATTTTCTATTCCAAATGCTGAATTTTTAAATACAGCTTTATTACCTCTTTTTAATCTTTCATTATATAGATTTTCATCTTCTAAATATAATGTTATATAATATATTTCAAAATCCAATTTACTAAATCTTTCTAATAATTTATTATATTCTTCTGTGAATGAATATTCTTTTTTTCCTAATCTACAATAATTTTCTTCTGTAAAAAATGTTCTGTCAAATACTAAATTGATACTTAAATTTTCTAACTTTTCTACATAGTCTAATAATGTTTCATACATATCTGTTGCTTTTTTTAATCCTGTTTTTGTTAAATCTGATGTTCCACATAGTCTATATAAATTTGTATAACTTAGTGAATATCTTAAAAAATCTGTTATTGTTGTTTTTCCTGCTCCTTGTGCTCCTTCTACTACTATTAATTTTGAATTTGCCATTTTTATTCCTCCTCAGACACATTATATAGCTATTTATTCTAATTGTAAAGTATAAAAAAAGAGAACTAGATAACTGGTTATAAGCAAACTATCTAGTTCAATAAACGGATTTATAAAACATATAAATATATGATTTATGCTGTTATTTTAGCAAAAAGATTTAGATAAGTCAATAAATTTCGACAATTTTTTTAAAATTTATTTTTCTTAAATAAGCCTTTTATTAAATTAAAGAATTTTTTGATAAATCCAGGCTCTTTATATATTGTTAAATCTGTTGAATATTCTTCTTCTATTTTGTTATTCCTTCTACTTTTTAAAACACTAGTAATGTCATATTGTTGTTGCATTTCTTGTTCTATTTGAACCATTTTCTTATTGTCTTCAAATTGCAATCTTTCTCTTTCTTCAGGACTACTTAAAAAGTCTCTATATATTAAACCTAATATAGCAATTGTTTCTTGTTTAAGATGTTGTTGTTCTAATGGTTCTTGAATTTTTATATTATAATCTTTTGCTTTTTTGAGTGAAATCATTTCTTTAAATTGTGTTGGAATTTTTCTCAATAAGTCTGCTGGCATTATTTTTAACATTTCATCAACTTCAGCAAAAGCTTCTTCATATTCTCTTTTCACCTTTTTTCCTCCTATGTATTATTCTAATACCATTTGTTCTTCTTTAACAGGATTTAATATTTCTGTCTGTGCCTCTTTTATTATATCTGTCGCTTCTCTTTTTGTTTGTTCATCTGATTGTTCATAATAACCTTTGAACAACTCTGTAAATCTAGAATTATTTTGTTGTGTCTTCTCTTTTGATACATTTAATTGGGCAAATTTATCTCTTCTGAATTTTGCTAATTCTTCTTGTAAAGCTTTTCCTCCTTCGTATTCAACAATAGTTTCTATTAATTCTTTTACTCTAGATTGACATGTCTCAGCTAATTGTTGTTGAACTTCAGCAGTTTGTTCATCATTTGTTTCTTTTGCTTTAGCCCAACTTAACCATGCTTGTTTTTCTGCTTCCATTGCACCACAACAAGCCAATTTTATATTTTCGAATATTTGATTTTTCTTTTTTGGGTCTTCCATATCTTGTTCATTTATTTGAGGAATTTGTTCATTATATTTACCTGATATTTCAGCCATTAAAGGTTTTGATAACTTTTCTAATCCATTTTCAGAAACAATCTTTTCCATTTCTCCATTTAAAGTATCATATTTTTCTTTATCTTTTTCCGAAATCTTTGAAAAATCAGGGTAATATTTTATTCTGAACATTTCTATGACTTCCGCTATTTTTTTTACTTTTTCACATGCTTGTCTATATTGAACTTCTCTATCTGTGTTCTCGTATTCCATATACTATTCTCCTTTGTTTATTTATACAATTTTATTATACCAAAACCTCTTTTTTTTGTAAACATTTTTGACATTATTTGATGTTTTTTATTTCTAAATCTTTTATTGCAGGTTCGTAAATATTTCTTCCCATATAATCAAATCTACTTCCATGGCATGGACAATCCCATGTTTTGTCTAAGTTATTCCATGTTAATAAACACCCTAGATGTGTACAATTAGGTTTTACTGCATATATTTTTCCTTGTGGGTCTTTGTAAATTCCGATATTTTCTCCATTTATTTCAATTATTGCACCATTGTCATTTTCTATTTGTTTTAAATCTTCTGGCTCAATTTTAAATTTATTTAAAACTATCGACTTTACTGTTTCTTCTACCATATTTTTTACTTCCCATCTATTTTTTATTGGTTTTATTCTTGTTGAATTAAATATTGTTTCATATTTATTTTCTTTTCCCATTATTTTGTCTGAAACTATTTTACCTGCTATATTTGATAATGTCATTCCCCATTTTTTAAACCCTGTTCCGACATACATATTTTTCATTATATTTGAATATTCTCCTATATATGGTATTTTATCTAAACTTATACAATCTCGTGTGTTCCATTTAAACAATATTTTACAGTCTGGATATAATTCTTTTGCTTTTTTCTCTAATTCTTTATAATTTGAATTATCTTCTATGGCTTTTCCTGTTTTATGCTCACTTCCACCTATTAATAATATCTGTTTTCCATTATAAGTTGCTGTTCTAAATGAATATATTGGTTCTTTTGCACTTATATACATTCCTTGTGGTAATTTTTTATCAGTTTCTATTGCTATTAAATATGATGTAGATTGATACATTTTTGTAAAATAAAATCCTGGCATATTTATTATTGGATAATGTGTAGCTATTACTACATATTTTGCTTTCACATTTCCTCTATCTGTATAAATATTATATTTATCTTCTTCTTTTACTACATCTGTAACTGTTGTATAAGCATATATCTCATTTTGTTTTAATATTGCCTTACATAGTCCTATCATATATTTCCTTGCATGAAATTGTGCTTGTTCTTTAAATTTTATTGCTCCTTTTATTTTAAATGGTAATTCTGTTTGAGTCACAAATTCTGCCTCTTTTCCTAACTCTTTCACAGCTTCTACTTCTTTTTGTATTTCTATCACTTCATCTTCTTGCATAGTATATACGTATGCATTTTGCTTATAAAATTCACACTCAATTTGTTCTTTTTTTATAATTTCTTTTATGTTTTCTATAGCTTCTTCATTTGCTTCTAGGTATTTTTTTGCATATTCTTTTCCATAATCATTTATTAAATGTTCATAAAATAATCCATGTTGACTTGTTATTTTTCCTGTTGTATTTCCACTTACTTTTTCTCCTATCTCACCTTTTTCTAAAACTATTACTTTTTTTCCTTGTTGAGTTAAATAATATGCTGTTGTTAAACCAAATAAACCTCCACCTATTACACATATTTCTGTCTCTTTATCTTTTTCTAGAGGATTTAAAATTATTTCATCTTTTGTAGTTTCTATCCATAGTGATTTCATGTTTACCTCCTTTTTTGAATATTATTTCCAATTTTTGAATAATTTTTCATTTTTTATAGAAAAATATATTATAAAGTGATATACTACATTAAAACGATTAGGAGGTTATAATATGGATAATGAATTAAATAAACTTTTTAACAAAAAGGAAATTGGTTGGAACAAAATTGATGATAATGAAAAAAATGCAATTTTTTCTTTTTGTGATGGTTATATGAAATTTTTAAATACTTCAAAAACAGAAAGAGAAGCTGTTTGTACAGCAAGAAAAATTGCAGAAGAAAATGGATTTAGAGATATCGCAACATTTGATTCTTTAAAACCTGGAGATAAAGTATTTTTTGTTAATAGAGAAAAAAGTATGTATTTAGCTGTTATCGGAACAGAGAAATTAGAAAATGGAATACAAATTGTTGGAGCACATATTGATTCTCCAAGATTAGATTTAAAACCAAATCCTCTTTATGAAGATAGCGGTTTTGCATATTTTAAAACACATTATTATGGAGGAATTAAAAAATATCAATGGACAACAATTCCTTTAAGCTTACATGGTGTGATTGTTAAAGCAAATGGAGAAAAAATTACAATAAATATCGGTGAAGCTCCTGATGACCCAATTTTTACAATTTCTGATTTACTTCCTCACTTAGCTCAAGACCAAATGGAGAAAAAATTAAAGAATGGAATAGATGGAGAAGATTTAGCACTATTATTAGGAAGTATTCCTTATGATGATGAAAAAACTTCTGAAAAAATTAAATTAAATATTTTAAATATTTTAAACCAAAAATATGATATCACAGAAACTGATTTATTAAGTTCTGAAATTGAAGTAGTTCCTGAATTCAAGGCTCGTTCTTTAGGTTTTGATTCAAGCATGATTGCAGGTTATGGTCAAGATGATAGAGCTTGTGCTTATACTTCTTTATCTGCAATGATGTCTTTACAAAATGTTAAAACTACTGCTGTTTGTATTCTTTCTGATAAAGAAGAAATTGGTAGTATGGGAAATACTGGTATGGAATCACATATGTTTGATTTCTTTATTTCTGAACTTTTAAATAAAACAGGCGAAAATAGACCTAATTTACTAGATAAAGTATTTTGTTTTTCAAAAATGCTTTCTGCAGATGTTGATGCAGGTTTTGACCCTCTATATGCAAGTGTTTCTGATAAAACAAATGCAGCATTTTTAGGACATGGAATTGGTCTTAATAAATATACTGGTGCTCGTGGTAAATCAGGTGCTTCTGATGCTAATGCAGAATATGTTGCTTGGGTTAGAAATGTTTTTGAGAAAAATAATATTAGATATCAGGTTTCTGAACTTGGTAAAGTTGATGTTGGCGGTGGAGGTACTATTGCTTACATTCTAGCTAACAAAGGTGTTGATGTTATTGATTGTGGTGTTCCAGTTCTTTCAATGCATGCTCCTTACGAAGTTACAAGTAAATATGATGTTTATTCTGCTTTTAAAGCTTATAAAGCTTTCTGGGAAGAATAAATTTAGAGGGAGAACTTTTCTCCTTCTTTTTATATTGTAAAATTTTGAATTAACTTCAATTTCTTGATTTTATTGTTCTTTATATATTTTTTGTAATAAAGCTTCTTCTAATGTACTACCAAAAGTAGAAGCACTTGTATTTAAAGCCTTTTGTAAATCTGGAACAAAAACGAATATCCTCCTTCTTTTTCCTCATAAAATAATACTGGATAAATAACTTTCATTGTTATACCTCCTAACAATTATATCGTACTACGTATTATACGTATTTGTTAATGAATAAATTATTTTTTAAAACCATTTACACTTTCTCGTAAATATGATATAATATACGAGAAAGTGTAAGGAGATGTATAAATATGCAAATTGAGAAACTAAAAAATTTTTTGAAAAAAAATTATGGTTATATAACTACTAAAGAAATTGAAAATATTGGTATTTCTAAAACATTAATACCAGAACTTATAAATCAAAAAGTATTAAGAAAAGTAGCTTATGGCATTTATATTGATAATAATTTAATAGAAGATGAATTTTATATCCTTCAAAAAAGATTTTCAAATATAGTGTTTTCATATAACACCTCTTGTTATTTGTTGAATTTAAGTGATAGAGCTCCCTATAAAATAGATGTTACAACAATAAATCACAATAATATTAATGAAAATTTAAATATTCATTATGTTTCAAAAGATAAATTTGATATTGGAATTATTGAAATAGAAAGCCCTTATAGTAATCCTATAAAAATATATAATGCAGAACGTTGTATTTGTGATTTACTTAAAAATCCAAATGCAGTTGATTTAGAGGTATACAATAAAATAGTAAACAATTACTTTAAGCAAAAAAATAAAAATTTAACTACTTTAGAAGAATATTCAAAGGTATTTAATGTTCATGAAAAATTTGAACATATAATGGAGGTTCTAATTTAATGATAGATTATAATGAATTATTTGAAAAATCAAAAGAATTAGCAAATAAATCTGGATTAACACAACTTGAGTTATATCAAAGATTTATGTTTGAAAGAATATTAGAAAGAATTTCTGTATCAAAGTATAATAGCAATTTTATTTTAAAAGGTGGCTTACTCCTTTCTGCTATGCTCGGTATTCAAAGTAGAAGTACAAGAGATATGGATATTTCAATAAAAGGAATTGATGTATCGAAAGAAAAAATGTTATCTGTCCTTAATGAAATATTATCAATAGATCTCAATGATAAAGTTAAATTTAAAATAGTGGATATTACTGACATTAGAGAAGATGATGAATATGGTGGAAATAAATATCATTTAGTTGGAAAACTTGAAAATTTGAAAGTTGCTTTAGAAATTGATATTTCAACAGGAGATGAAATTACCCCAAGAGAATTGAATTATGAATATCATTCTTTATTTGAAAATAAGAATATTTATATTGGTTCTTATAACATAGAAACCATTTTAGCAGAAAAAATAGAAACTATTTTAAGAAGAGGAAAATATAATGCAAGAATGAAAGATTATTACGATATATATTTCTTTTTGAGCAAATTAAAATCTGAAATTAATGTCAATATTTTTAGACAAGCATTAGAACATACAATAATGCAAAGAGGTTCTTCTAAATACTTAGATGATTATTATAAAATATTAGATGAACTTCTAATAAATGATAGAATACATAAAAATTGGAATAGTTATAGTGCTAAAACGAAGTATGCCGAACATATAGAATTTGATGATATAATAGGCATATTAGTAGCATTTTTGAATGATAATATAAAAGAAGAGTTAAAAATATAGTACTTATTCTTTAGTATTAAAAGATAAAAAAGTCTTATACAAAACTTGTATAAGGCTTTTATGGTGAGCCAGGAGGGATTCGAACCCCCGACCCCAGGCTTAGAAGGCCTGTGCTCTATCCAACTGAGCTACTGA
>CALXJU010000042.1 GCA_944388705.1 uncultured Clostridia bacterium | reverse complement strand
GGGTTTTCTATGAATTTTTCTATATATATACTATCATCATTAAATGATACTTTTGCTTCTTGTTTTACTATATCATATTCTTTTTTTAATGCTTCTTCATTATATGCAACACGAATACCTCTTCCGCCTCCACCAGCTGAAGCTTTTAATATTACAGGATATTTTATTTGTTTTGCTATTTCTATTGCATCATTTTTTGTTTTAACTAATCCTTCTGAACCTGGTACTACTGGAACTCCGGCTTTTTTCATTGTTTCTTTTGCTCTTGATTTATTTCCTAATAATTCTATTAGTTCGTGTTTTGGTCCTATAAATTTTATTCCTATTTCTTCACATATTTTTGCAAAATTTGCATTTTCTGATAAAAATCCAAATCCTGGATGTATACTGTCTGCCCCTGTTAAACATGCTGCTTCTAATATTGCTTTTACATTTAAATAACTTTTGTTTGATGGTGCAGGTCCTATACATACTGCTTCATCTGCTAATGTTTTATGTAATGCATTTTTATCTGCTTCTGAATATATTGCTACTGTACGTATTCCCATTTCTCTACATGCTCTTATTATACGTACTGCTATTTCCCCTCTATTTGCAATTAATACTTTTTTTAACATATTTTTTCTCCTTATATTTTATACTATAGCAAATGTTAATTCTCCTTTTGCTGCAATTTTTCCATCTACTGTTGCAATTGCTTCTCCTACTCCTACTGGTCCTTTTTTCTTTATTATTTTTACTTCAAGTTTTAATACATCACCTGGAACTACCATTTTTTTAAATTTCATTTTGTCAATTCCACCAAATAATGCATTTTTGCCTTTGTTTTCTTCCATACTTAATATTGCAACTGCACCTGTTTGTGCTAATGCTTCTGTTATTAAAACTCCTGGCATTATTGGATTTCCTGGAAAATGTCCTTGAAAATACCATTCATTTATATTTACATTTTTATAAGCTATTGCACTTTCTCCTGGTACATAATCTTCAACTTTATCTATCATCAAAAATGGTGCTCTTTGTGGTATTATTTCTTCAATTCCTTTTATATCTAGCATTTGAATTCCTCCTATTTTATTTTGAATAATGGTGTTCCATATTCAACCATATCTTCATTTTTCACACATATTTCTACAACTTCACCATCAAATTCTGATTCAATTTCATTCATTAGTTTCATGGCTTCTACTATACATACAACTTGACCTTTTTTTATTTTGTCTCCAACTTTTACGAAGCTTTCCGCTGTTGGTGATGAACTTGCATAAAATGTTCCTACCATAGGAGATTTTATTACTTTATAATTTTCTTCTTCTTTTGGTGTTTCAACAGTTGTTACTACATTGTTTGAAACCACTGGTGTAACTACTGTTTGTGGTGCAACTGTTTCTATTGCTGTTTTTTGTGTTTTATCCATCTTAATTTTTAATCCATCTGGGAATTCTATTTCTAAATTATCTATTTTTGAGTTTCCCATATCTTCTATTAATTTTTTAATATCTGAATATTCCATAATTGTTATATATTCCTCCTATTATTTATATTTTTTTAATAATATAGATGCATTATGTCCTCCAAATCCTAATGAATTTGACATTGCATATTTTACATCAACATTTCTTCCTTCATTTGGAACTATGTCTAAATCACATTCTTCATCTGGTACTTTATAATTAATAGTTGCTGGAACAAATCCTTGTTCAACTGATTTTGCACAAATAACTGCTTCTACTCCTCCTGCTGCTCCTAATAAATGTCCTGTATTTCCTTTTGTAGAACTTACCATTACTTTTTTAGCAGATTCTCCAAATGCTGTTTTTATTGCTGAAGTTTCACAAGAATCATTTAAATGTGTTGATGTTCCATGTGCATTTATATATGTAACTTCTTCTGGTTTTATTCCTGCTTCTTCCATTGCAACTTTCATTGCTCTTGCTCCACCTTCTCCTCCTGGTGCTGGTGAAGTTATATGATATGCATCTGATGTTGCTCCATATCCTACTATTTCAGCATATATTTTTGCACCTCTAGCTTTTGCATGTTCTAATTCTTCTAATATTACTATTCCTGAACCTTCTCCCATAACAAATCCGCTTCTTTCTTTGTCAAATGGGATACTTGCTCTATTTTTATCTGTAACTTGTGTTAATGCTTTTATATTTGAAAATCCTGCAATTCCTGATGGTGTAATTGGGGCTTCTGTTCCTCCTGCAACTACAATATCTTGATATCCATGTTTTATCATTCTAAAACTTTCACCTATACAGTGTGTTCCACTTGCACATGCTGTTACCATAGATATTGACTCTCCTTTTGCACCTAGTTCTATAGCAACATTTCCTGCTGCCATATTTCCAATACACATTGGTATATACATTGGTGATACTCTATCTGGTCCTTTTTCTACTAATGCTCTATTATCTTTTTCTATTGTTTCAAGTCCACCTATTCCAGAACCTAGTATTACTCCAACTCTTCCCATATTTTCTTTTTCTTTATCTAGCCCACTATCTTTCCATGCTTCTCTTGCTGCAATAATTGCATATTGTGAGAATTTATCCATTCTTTTTGCTTCTCTTCTATCAAAATAATCTTCTGCTTTATATCCTTTTATTTCTCCTGCTAGATGAACTTTATATCCTGTTGTATCAAATGCTGTGATTTCATCTATTCCACATTTTCCTTCTTTAATTCCTTTCCAGAATTCTTCTACATTATTTCCTATTGGTGTTATTGCTCCTAATCCTGTTATTACTACTCTTCTTTCCATTTTTTCCTCCTTCTATTTTGGCAATTTGGGAAATTTGGGGACGGTTCTCTTTTTTCCCTTTTGGCAATTTGGGACCTGTCCCCTTTTTTCCTTTTTGGCAATTTGGGGACGGTTCTCTTTTTTCCTTTTGGGAAATTTTGGACCTGTCCCCAAATTTCCCTTTTCAATTTTTACATTACCATTCCGCCATCTATATTTATAACTTGACCTGTTATATATGAACTTTCTTCACTTCCTAAGAAATAAACAACATTTGCAATTTCTTGTGCTGTTCCCATTCTTTTCATAGGAATTTGTGCATTTATGTTATCTTTTACATCATCTGACAAAACACTTGTCATATCTGTATCTATAAATCCTGGTGCAACTGCATTTGCTCTAATGTTTCTTGATGCTAATTCTTTTGCAATACTTTTTGTAAATCCTATAATTCCTGCTTTTGATGCTGAATAATTACATTGTCCTGCATTTCCTGTAACTCCTACTACTGATGATAAATTTATTATTCTTCCATTTCTTTTTTTCATCATATAAGGTGTTACTGCTTTTGTAACTAAAAATGTTCCTTTTAAATTTATTTCTATTACTTTATCAAAATCTTCTTCTTTCATTCTCATTAATAACATATCTCTTGTTATTCCTGCATTATTGACTAATACATCTATTTTACCGAATTTTTCGATTGCTTTTTTTACAACTTCTTCAACTTGTTCTGAGTTTGAAACATCTGCTTTTAATATTAATGTTTCTGCTCCTTTTCCTTTGAATTCTTTTTCTAGTTCTTCTACATCTGTTTTATCTGATACATAATTTATTACAACATTATATCCATTTTCTGCATATTTTAATGCTATTGCTTTTCCTATTCCTCTTGAACCACCTGTTACAAATACAACTTGTTTTTCTTCCATCTTAACCTCCTATTAAAGCTTCTAAGCTTTCTAAATTGTTTATATTATGTAATTCTGCTTCTGGATAATCTTTTTTTATAAATCCTGTTAATGTTTTTCCTGGTCCTATTTCTATAAATCTTTCTATTTTTTCGTTTTTCATATATTCAATTGCTTTATCAAATCTTACAGGACTGATTATATGTTTTGCTAATATTTCTTTTAAATTATCTTTTTCTGTATATATTTTTCCATCTAAATTTTTTATTACTTTTACACCATTTCCTTTTTTAAATTCTACATTTTCAAGTTCTTTCTCATATAATTCTTTTGCTTTTTGTAGTTTTTCTGTATGGAATGGTCCACTTGTTTTTAGTTTAACTACTTTTCTTGCTCCTGCTTCTTTTAGTTTTTCTATTGCAATATCAACAGCTTCATTTGTTCCTGATATTGCTGTTTGTACACTACAATTATAATTTGCTGGTACTACAAATTTTCCTGTTTGATTTATTTCATTACATATTTCTTCTATTTTTGAACTTTCTAGTCCTATTACTGCTGCCATTGAGTATTCTTCATCTGGCAAAAAGTTTCCCATGTAATACCCTCTTTTTTGGATTAATTTTATACCATCTTCAAATGTTATATATCCTCCATATATTAATGCAGCATATTCTCCTAAACTTAGTCCTACTGCAACTTCTGCTTTTATTCCTTTTGCTTCTAATATTTTTAAAATTGCCAAACTTGTTGTTAATATTGCTATTTGTGTATTTTCTGTTTTCATTAATTCTTCTTCTGGTCCGTTGAAGCATATTTCTTTTACATCTATTCCTGATATTTTTTCTGCTTCTTCATATATTTTTCTTGCTTCTTCATATTTTTCATAAATATCTTTTCCCATTCCTACTGCTTGTGCCCCTTGGCCTGGAAATAAAAACGCTGTTTTCATACTTTTCTCCTTATTTTTAATTTTTACCTATATTTTTATATAACATTTTTAAAAATTTTTCTATTAGAATGAATGGTCAGGTCGAAAAAATAGAGTAGAAATTTTTAATTTTCTACTCATTTATTTTTTTACTTAATTTTCTTTCACATTTTTCTTATATACTTAGTATTTCTTCCTTTTCCAATAATTTTTATTGAACCTTCTTTTACCATTGAGCCTAAAACAGCTTCTACAGTTGTTGCACTTACATCAGGTAATATTTTACAAATTTCAGCTTTTGATATGGGTGTCAAGTTGTTTAATATTGTTGCTTCTATCCTTGCTTTTTTAGTGATTTTATTACTATTTACTACACTAAATCTTTTATCTAATTCTTTATAGCACAAATATAATGTTGATAAAAAGTTTTCTATAAATGGAATATAGCTATGCTCATTTTCTAACCAATTAATAGAAGATAATCTTAATGCTTCATAATAATTCCATTTATTATTATTTATTTGTTCTTCAAATGAAATATATTTACCTACATCAAATCCATTTTTATATAATAATAATAAAGTTAATAATCTTGACATTCTTCCATTTCCATCTCTAAATGGATGTATACATAAAAAATCTAAAATTACACAAGGTATTAATAATAACTGATTAATATTAGAATTATTACAAGCATCTTGATAAGCTAATACCAATTGTTCCATAGCATCTGGTGTTTCTTTTGCATCTAATGGTTTGAATCTCATTTTTCTATTTCCTTGTTTATCTTCTTCAATTATATAATTTTGATTTACTTTATATTTTCCTGCATCTTCAACTCCTGTATAATTCATCATTATATCATGTAATCTTAATATTGTTTTTTCACTAAATTCTATATCTTTATAGTGTAAATGTATTTCATTTAATGCATCTCTATATCCCGCAATTTCATTTTCATTATGATTTAATGGTTTACTATTTTGATTTACTATTTCTTTAATACGTTCATCACTTGTTACTATACCTTCTATAGCATTTGAACTTTTTACAGACTGAACTATTGCAATTTTTTCTAATTCAGTAAATATTTTTTCATATTCATCTTTTCTTATTTTTGCTCCTGTTTTTAATGAATATATTGTTCCAGTAATATTTATTAAATTAGCTGGTAATAATCCATTTTCTAAAAACGAATAATTAAATCTTTTCATTATAATCCTTCTTTCTGCATATTTTTTGTAATTTTTTATGCATATTTTAACATCATCTGCATATATTTTATCATTTTATATGCAGATAGTCAATATTTATCTGCATATTTTTTGTTTTTTATATGCAAATAATTAACTATCTCTGATTTTATAACAAAAAACTGAACCTTTTTTGATTCAGTTTTATTCTACATCAGCAACATTTGAAACTACATATTTATCTCCATCAATTTTTATTGTTATATTTTGTTTTAATGTCATAAATAAATTCATATCTGTTCTTGTAACTTCATAAGTTGTTTCATATCCTTTTATTGATTTTTCAACTATATTTTCTATAACAAAATCTTGCTCTGTTCCTGTTTGTTCTTTTATATATAAATTTCCTTCAAATTCTATATATTCAGGAAATTGACTTTTAATTACTTCTTCTGTCATGTATTTTTTCATTTCATTTTCAAAATCACTATATTTAATACCTGTCCATACATAATCTTGATATTCCACTGGTAAAGTTACTTCTTTCTGCTCCTCTGTCGCATTTAAATTTAGACTTGTTAATAAATATCTAGTACTTCCTTGTTTTATATTTGCTAAATTATAATATTTATAAACTACATCTGATACTTGTTCTTCTGGAATTCTATCTGCAATTTTAATTGTATTTATTATTTCCATTGCTGATTCTTGATTTTCTTTATATAAATTCTCTTCTCCTACTATTTCAACTGCATACATATATCCATCTTTCATTATTGTTAAAATTTTTGCTCTTGTATTTTCTTGTGTTCCTAAAAATTCCATCCATCTAATATCATTTATTTTGGTTTCTTTATTATATTTAATTTCATCATAAATTGAGTTTTCTAACATTTGATTTTTTAAATCATTATTTGAAAAATCGCTTTTTTCTACATACACATTTATTCTAACATCATGATATGTACCATCTTCTTCTTCTTTTTCAGGTCCTTGTATATAAAAAATTATACTTCCATAACTATCTTCAACTATTTTCCATTGGGTTCCTAATTTACTTTCATCTAATATTATTGCATTATTTGAATATAATTTAGTTTCTGTATTTTCTGTGTTACTACTTTGTTCTTCTTGATTATTTTGTGCATTTTTATCTGGCTCCGTCCCATCTGTTTGACGTGCTACGAAAAATACAATTCCTAATAATACAACTAATATAATTATAAAAGTAAAAAAGTTAAATTCTATAGATTTCTTTTTTTCCATTTTTCCTCCGTATCTCCAATGAGCGCCCTTATGGTAAAAGTTTTACCATTAAGAGTGTCCCCATGGTAATAAAATGCTTCCTGTATTTAAACCTCCGCCATATCCTAATAAAATTATTTTATCTCCTTTTTGCAATAATCCTTTTTCTTCAATCTCTTCTAATGCAATTGGAATACTTGCACAAAATGTATTTCCTACATTTTGAATATTTGTATACATTTTACTTACATCAACATTTAATCTGTTTGCTATTGCTGATATGATTTTTAAATTTGATTGATGTGGTATTACATATTTTATATTTTCTAGTTTTTCTCCTGATTGCTCTAAAAGTCCTTGTACATTTTTAACTGTTTCTGTTACTGCATATTTATAAATTGATAACCCTTCCATAAATATTTTTCTATCTGTTTTACATGTTAAAATATCTTTTTCATCTGGAATTGCTTCTATATTTGAATAATACTCATCTTCTTTTGATTTTTGATATAGTGTTGCTCCAGCTCCATCTGACAATATAATTGCTGTTCCTATATCTTCCTCATCAGTATATTTGGAAAGAATATCTGCTCCCACAACAATTGCTTTTTCTACTTTTCCACTTTTTATATACATTTGTGCAATATCTGTTGCATTTATGAATCCACTACATCCTGCCAATATGTCTAAACATATACATTTTTCTATTTCTAATTCTTTTTGAATATAATTTGATATTCCAGGCATTAGTTTATTTGTACTTGTTGTTGCTACAACTATTAAACCTATTTCTTGTCTATTTATTTGTGTTTTTTGTATTAATTTTTCTACTGCGTTTTTTGCCATTTCTTCAATTGTTTCATCTATTACAAAATATCTCTCTTTTATTCCTGTTCTTTTTTCAATATATTCTTCTTCTACGTTAAATCTTTTTGCTAATTCTTTATTATCTATTTTTCTTTTTGGTAAATAACTACTACTTGCTATAATTTCCATTTTTTTCTCCCGTTTTTTCATGATTAGTTTTTTATATTTTACTAGATAATAAAAAAAATATCAAGTTATCATATATATTTTTTTCTTAAATATATATATAACAGGAGGTTTAAATTATGGAAAGAAATTCTGATTTCTCATCTTTTTCTCAGTTTGATGGTATGGATAATGGTATAAATGATATGTACAAAGATCCTATGTTCAATCCTATTATGCAATATGAACAAGCTTTTTCTTATTATAAATATTTGTGTATGCAAATGGATTATAAAATTAAATGTAAAGAATATGAAAAATTATGTGCTGAGAATAAATAATACTTTACAAATCCATTGTTTTCGAGTAAAATAATGTATGGAGGAAAATTTATGGAAACTTATACATTTACTTCTCATAGTGAATCAGAAACAATGGATTTAGCTTTTAATTTAGCTAGTAAATTACATGTTGGAGATGTTGTTGTTTTAACTGGAGATTTAGGCTCAGGAAAAACTAAATTTACAGAAGGCTTTTTGAAATATTTTAATTTGGACAAGGAAATTTCTAGTCCTACTTTTACTATTGTTAATGAATATAAAAATAATGATATAAATATTTATCACTTTGATGTTTATCGTTTGAGTGATTCTGACGAATTTTATGCAATTGGTGGAGAGGAATATTTTTCTACAGGTATTTGTCTTATTGAATGGGGAGAAATTATTAAAGATGTTCTTCCTGATAATTATATTCATATTACTTTTGAAAAAGATTCTTCTGATGAAAATATTCGCTATATTAAAATAATGCACTAGAGGAGATTGTCTCCTTTAGTGCATTTTCTTTTTTATTCTCCTGTATAATTGTAATTTATTGTTGCATTAGTTAAGTCTTCATTATCACTTCCTATTGATATTGCGTTCCATTGTTCTCGTGTTCCTTTATAATTTACTGTTGTTAAGTTTTCACAACCATTAAATGCGAATCCTCCTATACTTGTTACACTTTTGGAGATTGTTATACTCTCCAAATCACTATGTGCAAAACTAAATTCACCTATACTTGTTACACCTTCTGGTATTGTTATACTTGTCAAACCACTCCAATAAAAGGTATTGTCACCTATGCTTGTTATACCTTCTGGTATTTTTATATTGGTTAAACTACTACATTTTTCAAATGCACCATTTCCTATACTTGTTACACTTTCTGGTATTGTTATATTTGTTAATTTATCAAATGATGCAAATGCATTTTCTCCTATTAGGTTTAAATTATTTGATAATATAACTGTTTCTAGATTGTCTGATAAGTAAGATATAGATTGTATATTTTGTAATTCATAGATTTTAGAAGGTTGATATATTTTTTCAATTGTATTCGGTAACACTAAAGTATATACATTTTGTGGAAATCTTAGAGATATAAGAGTTCCCGTACATCCTGTTTCTATACTATCCACATATCTTAATTGATGTACTTCAATTATTTTATACTTATTTCCGTTTAATTCTACTTCATATGGTAATACTAATGTATTAAAAGATTTATCATTATATACTATATTTCCATTTGTATTCTCTAAATCATAAGTTTCTGTATCTGGATTGTATCCATCCATATTACAATATTTAGGTTTTATTCTAGTAATTTTAGCAATTTTAGCAGTTTCATCTATTATTTCATAGTCAAACAAGTCTGTTGGAGCAATATCAGTTTCATCTACATCAGCATCATACATACTATCATTTTCCACTTTTCCATTTAAATCAACTGCTACTTTTCTTTCTTCTTCTGGAAATATTATATTGGTTGGAAATGTACTTCCTTCTGCATATACATCATCTCTATTTTCCATTTCATTTACTTCTTGAGCTATCATTTCTGGTGTTATTTCATTTATATTTCCTGTATTTTTTCCCATCAGACTATTTACTGCTAAGTCTACTAGCTCCTCCACTCTTGCTTGTTCTGTTGCATCTTTTGCATTTTGTGCCTGTGTTATTATTCCATTTTCTCCCGTTAACATTGATATACTTACTGCTGCTAATATTATTAACACTACAATAGTTACTACTAAGGCTATTAGCGTTATACCTTTTTCTCTTTTCATATGTATCCCTCCATTTTTTGTTTATTATATCTAATATTAAGATATTTGTAAATACTTTAATTCATTAATGAACTTAATTAATGAATTAAAATTATTTTCTAATTACAGTATTATCAATTATTTTGCATTTTAATCATTTATTAATTTAATTTCAAAAATTTTATAAGTGTCTTGATTTTTTTTGATTTTACTGATATATTAATTTTATTACAATTCATTAATTAAGTTCATTAATGATAATTTTTATTTTTTCAGAAAACTATTGAAAAAATAAAAAAGGAATTTGAA
>CALXJU010000041.1 GCA_944388705.1 uncultured Clostridia bacterium | reverse complement strand
AAATATTAGCACTAAATATAAAAATTTTAGTGCTAATAAATAAAATTTTTTAAGACATTTTCAAAAATGATTGACATTGTTTTTGGGCTTTTAATTGATTTCATAATATATAAAAAATAGCTTTGTATTTATACAAAACTATTTCTTATCTTAATTTAAAATTAAATTTAAAACACTTTCAAAAATTTCTTCATCTGTTAAAGCTTTTTTATTGTTTTCTGTAATAAAAATAATTTTATTATTTTCACATTCAACATATTCATAAATTTGATATTTATCAAATTCTTCAAAAGGATTATCTAAAATATTTCCTGAAACAGTATCAACAAGATAACTAACACCTGAAATTGAAAGTATAAATTGTTTATCACCATTAATAATTTCTTTTAATTTTTTATCATTTTCGCTTGGTGTATTTTCATTTTTTATTTTTAAATATCCATCTACTATTTCGTATTCTGAACTTAAAAATTTATTAAAAAGTTCTCTTATTTGTTCTCTACTATTCTGTTCCACCCATATACCATTTTCTGTAGGGTAGTTTGTTTCATAAATCGAATCAATTTCAGTAAAGTCTGGTATAGTTCCCTTTATTATGCCTGCAAAAGCAACTTTATAATTTATATCTGGTTTTATATAAAGAACTTTTCTACCATCTTCTTCTGTCTGAATTTCATATAACTCATCAGAACCTGTCATTTTATATTCCTGTTTTAAATCTTCTAAGTTTGCATTTTCATCATACATTGTTGAAGATTGTTTCATTTCATTATCGCTCTGTTCATTTTCTTCAGTTGAAACTGGTTGTTCTCTTGTAAAAAAGAAAACAACCACTCCTACAACTATTAATATTATAATACATACTGTTGATATTAATATTTTTTTATTCATTTTAAATTCCTCTTAACATCTGTAATGTTCCTTCAATATATTTTTCTATTAATCCCATACTAATTACTTCTGAATAATCTTTTGCTAAAGGTAGTTCTACTAAAGATACCTTTGCACCTAAATTTTGTCTTGCCCATGTTATTAAATATTGTGTTCCATATCTTCCATATCCTGTTGTTCTACAACTTGGATATTGTGTTTTATAATATTTGCAGATTTCTTCATCACCAATTAATTGGTCTTCCCAACCATGTAAATCTACTAAAACTGTTTGACCATTTTGAGATTTATGTTGTAATAAGAAATCTCTTAAATATCTTGCCTCATATGCTTGGAATCCTTGAGTTCCATTATAATTTCTAGCATCATCATAAGTTACATATGAACTTCCTGTTTGCCAACTTCTATTTATATCTATTCCTTGTCCTACTTCACTATATAATGTTGTTCTTCCTGGTCCATTATTTGTATATCCAAGTCTTCTTCCATCTGGATTTACTTCTGGAAATATATATATTGTCCATTTCTTAGCTAAATCTAAATCTTTATCTGCTAATAATCTTTCATAAAATTGATTTGCTGCATTTACTAATACTTCTCCATCTGCTCTCCATGAATCTTCAAATCCATGTAGACAAAATGTTGCAAACATTACATTTGGTCCTTCTCCATATTTATAACATACTAATGGTATTCCTCCGTTTACACCACGTAAATATGCTCCTGAATATCCATATGTTATTACTTCTCTTGTAAAATATTTATCCATTAATTCTACATCTATAATTTGTTGTTTTAGTACTTCTCCTGTTGTTTCTAAACATAGTTGTACTGTTACTTGATGTTTTACTCCTGTGTAATATGTTAAATCTATATTTGCTTCAAACCATGGTGTTAGATTAAGTTCTGTTCCTCCATATTCTGGCATTAAACTTGTAAGGTCATCTCTTGTTTTGAATTCTATATTTTGAATTACATCATTATCAAATTTTATAACTAATTTTTTATTTTCTGCTTCTGAAAGAAACCAGCCTCCTACTGTTAATTGATTTCCTGTTATTTGTGAAGTTTTTGGGGATTCTACTACCATTTCTGTTTTATAAAATTTGAAGTTTTCTGTTTGTTCTTCTATAACAGTTCCTTCTCTTGATATTACTTGTAATGTTATTGTATGTTCTCCAGCATTAATTCCTGTTCTATCTATTACATATTTTACTCCTGGTTGTGGGTTTTGTGTTGCATCTCCATATCCAGTAATTGCATTTAATACATCTTCTCTATTTTCTCTTGTTTGTGATATAATATTTGCTTCTATTCCATCAATATATATTTTGATTTGAGATTTTACATCTGATGTCATTACCCATCCACTTAATTCAATTTGTTGTGTTAATGTTTCTTTTGCCGGATGGTCTATATATGCTTTTGCAACATATTTTTTTATTATTATTGTTCTAATTTCTTCAGCTAAAATTTTTCCATCTTCTGATATTGTTTGTACTTTTAATACATGTTCTCCATCTTTAATATTTTCAAAATTAAATTTAAATTCAAAACCTGGTGTTGGATTTGTTTTACTGTCTCCGTATCCTGTTATTGATGATATGACATCATTTCTTGCTGTCCTTGTAACTTTTGTTTCTTGTTCTATATCATCAATTAATACTTTTACTTTTGCATTTTTATCATTGCTCATTACCCAGCCCCACATTTTACTGCCCATATTTATTGTGTTTCCGCCATTTGCTGGATTTTCTAAATACATTTTTGCTTTATAATTTTCATAATAAAATGTTTCATTTTGTTCTTCTATAACAGTTCCTTCTCTTGATATTACTTGTAATGTTATTGTATGTTCTCCTGCTTCAATTCCAGTACTATCTATTACACATTTAATTCCTGGTTGTGGATTTATAGTTTGATTTCCATATCCTGTTATTGCATTTAATACATCTTGTCTGTCTTCTCTTATTTCTGACAATTTTTTTGTTTCTTTTCCATCTATTAATATTTTAGTTGTTGCTTTTTCATCTGTTGTCATTACCCAACCATTTAATTCTATTTTTCCTGTTACTGTTTCTCCTGTTGGATGGTCTATATATGCTTTTGCAACATATTTATTTACTATTATTGTTCTAATATCTTGTGATAAAAGTTCTCCTTTGTGAGATATTATTTGTACAATAAGAGTATGTTCTCCATCTGAAATACTATCAACATTTAAATTAAATTCATATCCAGGTCTTGGATTTTCTTGTTCTGTTCCATATCCTTTTATTGCTGATATTACATCTGTTCTAATATTTCTTTTTATACTTACTTCTTGTTCTACATTATCAACTAAGATTTTTATTTCTGCTTTTTCATCATTTGACATATACCAGCCCCACATTTTATTATTTGCTGTTATAATTTCTCCATTTTTTCCCGGATTTTCTAAATATGTGGTTGCTTTATATCCTGCATAATAAAAATGTTGTGAATGTGTTGCTAAAATTTCTCCATCACGTGAATATATTCTTACTTCTACATCATGTTCTCCTATTGTTATTTCATCTTCTATTATATAACAATATCCTGGTTCTGGATTTTGCTCAGGTGTTCCAAATCCTGTTATAGCTTTTAATACATCTGGTCTTGACTCTCTTTTTTCTAATGTTTTTTGTACTTCTTGTCCATCTATGTATATTTTTACTTCTGCCTTTTCATCATTTGTCATATACCAACCATTTACTTTCATTTTTCCTTCTACTGTACTACTTGCTGGTGAATCAATGTATGTATCTGCTACATATGTACTTTCTGCATTTACTGTAATTTGAGTTATTATTAATATAAATGTAATTATTGATAATATTAATAATATTGCTTTTGTTTTTCTCATAGTTGTTCTTCCTTCCTTTAATATATATTTATTAGATATTTAAAATATCTTTTTTAGTTTCATTTTTTATACATTTTTATTTTAGAAAATGTTACATAACCAATTATAGGAAAATGAAATAATACTATTTCTCGTATACTTTTTTTAAATTGATTTTTTCCAGCTAAAATTTTAAAATATTTATTTATATTCCAACTTATTTTTTTAGCAGACATTATTTTGGTATAATATTCTTTTGACAAATTTATAAAGTTTTTTTCTTCTTCTGTCTTGGCATATTGATTGCACATTATAATTCCATCTAGATATGCTCTTTTTATCGCATCTTGTCTATATTTTAAGTAAGATTCATAACCTTCTCCATTTTTTTCTTTCCATCTTGCTATATTATTACTTAAACTTCTTCCTCCAAACACGTTATTTGTATGTAATCTGTAATCAAATAAAGGCTCTTCTATATATGTCATTCCTTTTCCCTGATTTGCTATAAATGCTGCTAACCAGTCATGTGCCATTACTCTTTTCTTAAATGGGAGCATTAAATTCCTTACTTCTTTTGTAATCATTTGTGAACAACCGATTCCTACACATCTTGATATAGCTAAATGACTTTTTCCTTTTATTAATGGTACATTTTTATATTTAAAATAATCGTCTTGTAATACTATTCCATTTTCATCTATCTGTCTACAATTACAATATACCATGTCTACATCTTCTTCTTGGAGCTTTTTTAAACATTTTTCTACTTTATCTTTATGCCACACATCATCATGATCAGAAAACATTATATATTTTGCTTTTGATTTTTTTAATAAAAATTCAAAGTTTTTGTTATATCCTAGATTCATCGGCTGAATAAATATTTTTATTCTTTCATCTTTTTTTTCATATTCTCTTAATATTTTTTCTACATTGGGTTCTGTTGACTTATCATCACTTATATATATTTTTATATTGGTATGTGTCTGCTTTAATATACTATCTATCTGTTTTCTTAAATATTTTTCTTCTGTGTTATATGTTGCAACTAATATATCGACTAATTCTTCCATTTATACTTCCTTTCCAAAAGGGACAATCCTGTTTGAATAGGACAGCCCTTTTAGAGCATTTTTTCTTCAAAATATAATTTAGATATTAATTTTAATTCTTCTAAAGATTGGTCTTTTAAGTTAAAAGAATATAATTTTTTTGGTGGTGCCATTATTATGTATTTTATTGCATTTGTAGTACTTTCTGACATTGATATACAACTTTTATCTTGTTTTCCACAAGTTTCACATTTGAATCCATTATCTTTAAGACTAAAATATCGTAAATTTTCTTTTTGTTTACAATTTGTACATTCTGTTATTCGCGGTGTAAATCCTAATATACATAATAATTTCATTTTAAATGTACTAAGTATTAATTCTGGTTCTTTATCTGTTTCTGAAAGTGTATATAATGTATTTAAAAATAATTGTAATATTCTATAACAGTTTTCATTTTCTTCTGTTACATCTCTAATTATTTTTGTTATTTCTACTGCATAATTTAATTTATCTAAATCTGTTCTCAAATTGTAAAATACTTCTATTGTTTCACATGAGTTTATGTTATATGTATTTGCACCTTTATACATAAGATATTCTCCAAAACACAAAAATTGTGTGCCTGCAAGTAAGGCACTTCGTTGCCTTCTTGCACCTTTTGCTACACACGATATTTTACCTAATCCCGGTGTTAACATTGTTAACATCTTATCATAATCTCCTAAATTGTTCTCCGCTATTATTATTCCACTCATTTTTATTGTACCCATTTTGTTCCGCCTTTTGTATTTGTTCTTCTATATTTTGTATTTGTTTTAATTCTAAATATGTGTTTACATCACCTGTGTTTTTAAAGGTATCCCATGCAATTTTTTTAATCATAAGCTCACTTCCTTTAATTATATCTTTTGCATTTTATTTAAATTTATTCGTTTTTTTGTAATTTAAATTTATTAATTATTGCTGTATCTTCTTGCCAATCTTCTTTAATTTTAACCCATGTTTTTAAGTTTACTTTGACTCCGAAATTTTCTTCCATATCAATTCTTGCAGATGTTCCTATCCTTTTTAACATTTCACCATTTTTTCCGATTATTATTCCTTTATGAGAGTTTCTTAAACAGTAAATTGTTGCTTCTATATTATACATTCCCTCATTTTTTTGGTTCTTCTTGAATTTCATTTTTTCGACTTCTACATATATTCCATGTGGTACTTCGTCTTTTAAATATTTTAATGCTTTTTCTCTAATTGTTTCTTCTGCTAATTGTCTCATTGTTTGGTCTGTATATTCTTCTACATTATAATATGCAGGACCTGGTTTTAAGTTCTTTTCAATTTCATCTAATATTACTTCTTTATATTTTTCTTTTAATGATGATATTGGTATTACTGCTTCAAAATCATATTCTTTTTGATACAGAGATATTAATTGTAATAATTTTTCTTTTTTTATTAAATCTATTTTGTTTATAATCAGAATAGTTTTCTTATTTGCTTCTTTTATTTTTTCGAGTATTCTCATATCTCCTTTTCCGATTTCTTCACTTGTTGCTTCAATTACAAATAATATTATATCTATATCATTTATTACTCCAAATGATGTTTCGAGCATTGCTTCATTTAATTTTGTTTTTGGTTTATGAATACCTGGTGTATCTATAAATATTATTTGTGAGTTTTCTCTATTTACTATTCCTTTTATTGCTGTTCTTGTTGTTTGTACTTTATTTGCTGTTGCAGCAACTTTTTCTCCTACTAATAAATTTAATAATGTAGATTTTCCTACATTAGTTCTTCCTAGTATTGCTACAAATCCTGATTTGAATTCTTCCATCTTTTCTCCTTTTGGCAATTTGGGACCTGTCCCATTTTTTCCCTTTTGGCAATTTGGGACCTGTCCCCTTTTTTCCTTTTGGGTAATTTGGGGACAGTCCCCTTTTTTCCCTTTGGGTAATTTGGGGACAGTCCCGTTTTTTCCATTTTGGTAATTTGGGGACAGACCTCATTTTTCATTTTCTAATTCTTTAACTGTATATTCCAATACATTTAAGGTTTTTATTATGAATTTTGATGTTTCATCTTTTTCATCTTCTAGCATTCCAACTCTTATTGCTTTTTTGCTTTCTAAATGTAAATCTGTATCTAATATTTTTGCAATAATTCTTGTATCTTTATCCATACCTGTTGGTAATGTTTTATTTTGATTATCATAATATACACAATTTGAAAATGCTATTGCTTTTACACCTTTGCATAAATTCATTTTATATAAATTTATTTTTGTATTTTCTGTTGTTTTTAATGCTTCTTCTATTTCATTTTCTGCACTTAAATTAAATACATTTATTTCTGATGATACTATATTTTTGTCTTCCTGTGTCCACATATATGCTGATACATCTTGTTCTAACTTATTTTTATTAATTGCATCATTTATTATTCTTATTGCATTATTTAGTGCTACTTTATAATCTACAACTTTTGTTTCTTTTGATATTCTTAATATTGAATATCTATTTTTTGGTTGCTCTCTATGTGATTTATTAGCTAATTTCTTTACTTTTCTTGTATCTTCTGTTAATCCTCCAAATATATCAACAACTTCATCTTCTGATATATCTTTTTCATTTTTTAAATCTGTTTTTATTTGTTTTAACCATTTATCTAATTCTTTTGGTTCTAATGTATTTGTTTTTAATTTATTCATTATTTCTATTTGATTTGTTGTTGCTAGATAAATACTATCTAATTCTTCTTTTTTGAAAATTTCTCTTTGTATTTTGTCTATTGTTTCTCCAAATTCTTCAAAATCTTCTTCATAATCAAATATTTTTGAATGTGGTTTTACATTTACAGGTTCTTCTTCTCCTTCTTCTAATGCTTGTATTTCATCTTTATTACTATATTTCCAGAATTCAAATATACTTTTTTTATGACTATCTATTTCTTCTATAAATGCTGTTGCATTTTCTATTTTCTTAACTAGATTTACATTTTTTAATTTGATTGCATTTATATCCATTTTCATATTTTTTAATTCTGTTTCTCTTTCATTTGCTTTTTTACCTTTTTCTAAAATTTCGTCTAATGTATATTGTTTTTTGTTTAGTTCTTCAACAACTTCTTCTTTTATTTCTTCTTTTTTTATTACCTTTTCTTCTACTGCTTTTTCTTGTTTTTTCTTTGTTTTCTTTCCACTATATTTGAAGAAATATTTTACTTTTCCAAAAAATGTTTTTTTACATTCTAGGAATGTTGATATTTGTTTTTCTTTACTTAAATATTCGATTTCTAATTGTTCTGTTTGGTCTTTTAGTTTATTTAGTTTTTCTCTTAATCCTGAAATTTCTTTTACAGCATTTTTCTCTTTTTCTAATAATATATTATATTGCTCATTTACCCAATCACTTAGTTCGTCATACTCTAATAGTTCATCTTGATAATAAAATTCTAAGCTTCCTTGTTTATCTATCTGTGTATCAAATTTATAAAATGCTGATAATTCTGATTGTAATATGAACAAAGCTTTTACTAGTTTAAAAAATTTTGTTGCTTCTATTTTGTTTGATAATTTTACTTTATATTCTGATTTTATTTTTCCATATACTTCTGTTTGTCCTACTATTTGTAGGCTTACTTTGTCAGTTTTATCATATACTTCATATATTGATGGCCAGTCTTTTGTAAATAACCATAAATAGTTTTCTAAACTTTGAATTTCTGTTTTGTTTAACATTTCTTTTGTATAATCTGCATTACTTATTGGCACAAATACTTTTCCTGCTTTTTTCTTTTCTATTTGTTTTTTTAATACATAGAAAAATGTTGAATAGTCTTTGTCTTCTGTTGGCACTATCATAAAATATCTGTTACTTGCTTGTGAATAATATATTTGCCATAAATAGTTTCCTGGATATCTTACTTTAAATGGTATTTTTTTATTTAAGTTTTGCTGGTCTTGCTCTACTTTTTCTATATCTTCTATTTTTACTTCATTTAACATTCTTAAAAAGGTTTCATATTTTTCTTTGTTTTCTTCACTACTTGAGTCTAAATAATTTGCTAAAGGGCTTGCTTTTGAATATTTTTCTTTAACATCCTCTAATCTATTAGTTGGAGATAGTAGTATCTCTATTTCTTTTGGTGATACAAATTTATATTGTCTATATTTTTTCTCATCAATTCCTACATTTGGTTTGAATTGTAAATTTTCTACTAGCTTTAGTGTTTCTGGTATTTCTTTCAAGTTTAGTCCTATATATTCTAATTTTTTTGCTATTTCTTGTTCTTTGTTTACTTTTTTCAAAATAGTCTCTCCCTTCCCCACTTTTTCTTAGTATATTTTACTATGCAAATTCAAAAATAGCAAGGCTTTTCCTTGCTATTTTTGAATTTTTTTCCTATTTTTTATAATTAATCTTCTCTTATTATAAAAGTATCATTTTCGTATTCTTCTAATACTACATCAGATTTTAAACAAACTATAGGTCTTATTCCTGGCAAAACAGCTGGAGTATACGTATAATCTGCTGAGCGTACAATTCCTCCTCCCATACACATTAAATATGTACTTCCACTTTGCGACGGAGTTGCTAGCCAGGTTGTACCAGAATTATATAATTTATCTTCAGAATTAATAGTTAATTGATTACCAAATGTTTCATTATCCCTACTAATATAATATCCGGTTTCTGACATTATTTTATAATAAATTTTTTCATTATGTCTTTGCTGATATGATGCACAAAATAATTCTATTGTAGGTCCTCCTATTGCATATTCTGCTTTATCTCCTGCAAAAACATTCCAAATATTAGTATCTAATAAATATGCAACTGCTTTTATATTTCTTTGGGTGCTTTCAGAATATTCATTAATATATGAAATCCATTTCTTTACACTATCATTTATTATACTTTTACTTCCTATATAATCATTTACTACTCCACTGAAATAAATTTGCTTATCCCCTATATGTTGAATTTCATAATTAGCTGATGATGGAACATATTGATAATTTACATTTTCTTTTGCAATTAAATATATATTACTATTATCTGCATAAAAAATCAACCATTCTTGTACACCATCACTATTTTCACACTCATAATTTACAACTGGTTTTCCATAATATTTATCTTTATCTTCTGAATTTGATATATATGATGCTGTTATTTGTTCTTCTGTTTTATCTTTAATATAGTTTTCATATTTTGTTAATATGTCTTCTTCATTTTCCTTTGCTTCTTCTGTTCTTGTTTTAGCATCTTGTGCTTGTTTTATTATTCCATTTTCTCCTGTTAGCATTGATATACTTACTCCTGCTAATATCAGTAATACCACAATTGTTACAACTAATGCTATTAAAGTTATACCTTTTTCCTTATTTCTCATTTTGAAATTCCTCCTCATATGTTTCTTCTTTTATTATATACTTTAGTATAGGATTTATAAATATCAGTTTATTCTTTAAGTTGTATACTTAAAGATTTTAATAAATAATTTATATCAATAAATTAAAATAAAATCAAGTGATTTACGAGAAATATTTTCCATTGTTTTAAGATAATTTGTTAATTAAAAATCTTTATACTACTATAATTTAAAAATATATTTATTCTTTAAGTATACAACTTAAAGATTTTATTTTATAATTAAAACCATTAAATTTATCAAATATAAAATTACAAATATA
>CALXJU010000040.1 GCA_944388705.1 uncultured Clostridia bacterium | reverse complement strand
CAACATTGTATCATAAGTTTTAATTATGTGTCTTTTTATTTATCTTAAAACGGTAATTTAATTTTACCATTTATAAACGAATTTGCAAAGAATACTGAATTATATAGGTTAATGAACACAGAATAAAATGAAATTTTTTAGAGGAAATGTAGACTTTTATAAAAAAATAATGTAAAATACTAGACATAGAAAGTAAGATAAGCAAATGTGTAATTGCCATTCGACCTTGATTTCTAATAATTTAGCCTTGCTATGTATAATATACATAAAAGGGTTTAATAAACAAGTAAAATAAAGACTACACATTGCTTAAAAAACCGATTACAAGGCAATGTGTAGTTCCAATATATTTGGACAACCACGCTTTTGTGATTACTTACTTTCTATACTTATTATATACCTAATTTAATAAAAAAGTCAATGAAAATGAAAAAAATACAGAAAAAAAGAGTAAATTTGATTTTTATATTTTTAACTTGCACTTTAATTGGTAGTATATGGTAACTGCCTGTTTCTTCTATTTTTATGAATAGTTATCCACAGGTAATAGTTGTTTTTATTAGAAGTTCAAAAATTTTTGTTTTTTTTGAACTTTTATAGTTATCTTTTTATTTTTTTGTTATATAATTCAATCAAATCTTAGCTGTATTTTGTTATGTACAGTTAAGTTTCTGATTGTAGAGATAAGCTCGTTTTTTAATTTTTGGATTATCTCTCTTAATTTTAGCTGTAATTCTTTTACCTCCTTAATTCCTAATCCACATATTTGTGCTATATTTTCTATTGCTTCTTTTGTATTTAATTCTCTTGTTAATTCATTCATACTTTTTATTTAACACATTAATCCTATTAATCTTACTACGAATATTACTTTCATTTTGTATTTTACATAAGACTGATTTCTTATATCTGTTAGTACATTAAAATTTTTTATTAATTCTGGAAAGTATTGTTTTATTATTGTTATTAAATCATTTAGTATACTTAATTCACTTTTTTTCTCTCTTTTTTACTGAAAAGCAACATAAAGAGTAGACAAAAATAAACGGATATGATAAAATAATATATGTAAAAAATAGCGGAGGAGTTCAAATGAATTTATTTGATAAAATACCAGAAAACTTTTTCTCAATATTAGTATCTAAAAATAAAAACATTTATATAGATGCTTTATTTGTTTTGAGAGAAGCCTTTAAGCAAGAAATGACAATTTCTAGAGAAAATATTATATCTAGGCTAATAAATAATTTGGAAGAAGAATTTTATAAAGAAGATTTTTCAGAAGAAGACAAAGAGCATGAGTTAAAAGATAACAATGTATCTAGCAAGGCATATTTCTTATTAAGAAAATTAAAATGGGCTGGTTGGCTCGAATTTGAAATGCAAAGAGATTCATTCGAAGAATATATAATAATACCAGATTATGCCATAAAATTTATTGATTTATTGTATTCAATTGTAGAGGAAAAACAAGTGGAATATAATTCTTATGTTTTTGCAACTTATTCTAGTTTAAAATTAGCAAGTGTAGAAAAAGACGAAACATACAATGCAATTATTACAGCATATAACAATACTATTCAGTTAATCAATGAGCTTAAATCATTATACAATAGTTTGGGTAGATTTCATAGAAAAATGAGCAATCAAGATAATATAAACGCAATTGTAAATCAACATTTTTTTGAATACAAAGATTACAGTGATGAAATGATATTCCCAAGATTCACAAGAGATTCGGTTCCAAGATATAAATCCCCAATAAGAGAAATGTTAAATTCTATTTTAGCAGATAAAGAACGATTAGAAAAAACAATTCGTATTGCAAGTCAAAGTAAAAAATATAAAACTAAAGAAGAAGCCGAAAATGATATTTTAGATAAAATTAGAACTGTATTAGATATATATGAAAATATAGACTCAACGATGAATGAAATTGAAAGAAAAAATACAGATTATATAAGGGCTTCTGTTCATAGAATACAATATTTACTCACAAATGATAAAGAACTAAAAGGAAAATTAGTAAACATATTAAAAAATTCTAAAAACGAAAAAGTATTAGAAGAAATGGAGAAAAAGGCAAATTTAGTAAGGCAAGAATATGTTAGTAAAGATTCTATTTATATTAGAAATTCAAATGACAAAAGAAAACAAGGAAAGCCGATGCCATTAAAAGAGCAGAGTGAAATAGATATAAAGACTTTCTATGAATTTGCGAAAAGCCTTGAAAATGTATATAGTAACAAAAAAATTAATGAATTTATAGAAAAGAATTTTAAGGGTAAGCCTTTCATAACCTCAATGGAAATTGAATTAAATACGGTAGAGGACTTAATATTACTAATACTTGCAACAATAAAGGCAGATAAATCTGGTAAAAGTTTTTATTACATAGAAGATAGCGAAGAAACAATAAATAATAATGGATATAAAATACCAAATATAAAATTTATAAGGAGAAAGTAGATGTTTATAGAAAAATATAATGAACTAACAAATGCTGAAAAAGACAATTTTAAAAGAGTAGTAAGTTTAATACTTAGTAAAACATTTATTGTAAATAGAATTTATGATAAAAATAAAAATACTTTTACATACAATAGTGACTACAGATTTATAAGTAGAAATATAGAACTATTTAGTGAATATCTAAACTTAGGCGGATTTAGACTCTTAAAAGATAGTAATTATGAAGTAATATATATAGAAAACGAATTTGGATATAATAAGAAAAGATTGGATAAAAATACAACGATATTTTTATATGGATTAAGGTTAAAGTTTGATGAAGATAGAGAAAATTTAAAATTAAATACAGATACAATAGTAACAGTAGCTGATATAATAAAAACTCTAATTGACGTTGGGGTATATACAAAAAAGCCATCAGATATAGAAATTAGAAATGCTTTATCTAATCTAATTAGTTTTAACATAATTCAAAAAGTTGATGGAATATTAGAAAAACCAGATACAAAAATTATAATACTTCCATCTATCTTATTTGTTGTAACTAATGAAAAGATAACGGCTCTAAGTCAATCAATTAGTGCACTAGAGGAAGAAGAAAACGTAGAAGAGAATATAGAAGAAAATGAAGAAATAGGAGTTGAAGAATAATGAAAGCTTTAAAAAGAATGTTACTAATAAATTGGCACTATATTAATAAGCAAATAATTGACTTTGAAAATATAAATTTCTTGACAGGAAAAAATGGATCTGGAAAATCTACTATATTAGATGCAATGCAATTATTGATATTAGGAGATACAAGAGGAACTTTTTTCAATAAAGCAGCAAACGACAAAACTAATAGAACATTGGAAGGATACTTAAAAGGTGAAATTGGTGATGATGGAGATACTGGATATAAGTATATAAGAAATGATAGATTTTCTAGCTATATTGTATGTGAATTTTATGATAAAGTAACTAGAAAGTATTTTTCACTTGGAGTTGCTTTTGATGTATATAAAGACAGTGATATAGAAAACCACTTTTTCTCTTTAAATGACCAAATTCCAGAAAATGAATTTATTGATGAAAATAATGTACCATTTTCATTTAAAGATTTAAAAAGTTTTTTTAATAGAAAATATAGTGGCTCAAAATATGAATTCTATAGTAGTAATAAGCAATATCAGGATGTACTTAGAGGAAAATTAGGTGGACTAAATCAAAAATTTTTTAATCTATTTAAAAAGGCAGTTACCTTTACACCAATAAACGATATCGAAAAATTTATTGTAGAATATGTGTGTGATGTAAAAAATAAAATCGACATAACTTCAATGCAAGAAAATATAAGACAATACAATAACTTATTAAAAAATGTGGCAAGACTAAAAGAGCAAGAAAAAGAATTGCAAGAAATAGATAATATACATAATTCGTATATAGGGAATGAATCAAAAGAAAGAGAAGAACAATATTTAATTTGGAGAGCGGAAAAGCAAAAAATATTAGATGAATTAGAAGATATAAAGAATAAAGTAGAAAATAAAAAAATAGAAAAAGTAAACTTAGAAAAAGAAATAGAGAATTTAGAGGAGGATAAAGATAAATTAGATGATGAGATAGATAAGCTAAAAGAAACCAGAGCAAAATCTGATATAGAAATAAAAAGAAAAGAACTTGACAGTATGATAGATGTTGCGACGAAGGAAATAAAAAGAATAGAAGAACTAGAAAATAAAAGTATTCAATCATTTAGAAAGCATAGTTTAAAATGGAATGCTAATATTGGAAAATTAGACGGCATAAAAAATAAAGTAGTAGCCGAAGAAATAAATCAATTAAAAGATACAAAAGACTTGCTGAAATATTTGGATAACATAAACGAGAGTAATTTTAACAGCTTAGAAATAAAAGCAGTAGAAGAGTTAAGAGAAAAAATAAGTGACCTAATTAAACTAGGAAATGATGTTTTTTATGCTACAAAACAGGAAATTGAAAATGATAGTAAAATTAAAAAGAATTTAGAAGAGGATATAAGAAAGCTAGAAAATGGTATAAATCCGTATGAAAACGAACTAATAAACTTTAAATTACAATTAGAAAATAGCCTAAAAGAGAAAACTGGTAAAAATATTAACATATCTATTTTAGCTGATTTGTTAGAAATAAAAAATCCTGAGTGGCAAAATGCGATAGAGGGATATTTAAATACACAAAAGAAATATTTAATAATCGAACCAGAATTTTTTGAAGAAGCCTCAAATATTTATAGAGAACTAGCAAAAAGTGATAATAAGATTCATTCTTTTGGTATTGTAGATATAGGAAAAATACAAAAAGAAAACATTGTGCCAAACGATAATAGTTTAGCACAAGAAATCGTTACAGAAAACAAACTAGCAAGAGTATATATTGACTATTTGTTAGGAAGAGTTATAAAATGTGATACTATTGGAGAACTACGTAATAATAAAATAGCAATAACATCAGATTGTATCCTATATCAAGGCTATGTACTAAGGAAAATAAATCCAAACTTCTATAAATATCCAATAATAGGAAGTAAAGCTCTAGAAAAACAAAAACAAATAAAACAAGAAGAATTAGAGAAAGTAAAAGAAAGAATTTTAAATGAGCAGTTGATAATAGATGTAATGAAAAATGTAAGAGAGATGGAGAATTTTAGTGAGGGAGATATTGCATACTTTATTGACTGCATTAAAGAGTCGAAAGAGAAAGAAGTACATTTAGAGGCAAGAAAAAGTGCACAAAAAGAACTAGATGGAATGGATATGTTCTGGCTTAATAATATATCTGAGCAAATTAATCAAAAAGAAAAAATTAGTGCAAAGATGGGAGAACAGATAATTCAGAATACTAAAGATTTAGGAATATTAGAATCAGAAATAAAACACAATATAGAACAAGAAATACCAGAAAAAACAAATATGCTTAATTCTAAAGTAAAGCAAATAGACGAGAGCTATTCAAAAGAATGGCAAGAGAATATAGGAGAAGAAAAATATGGTGTGCAAGCTCTAAAGAAAACACCGGAAAAAATAATAGAAGTATTTTTACGAAATATAAAACATACGGCTAACCAAAAAGAACAAATGAAACAAATACTAGTACAAAAGAGAGGAGAATTTAATACAAAATATCAATATTCTTATAATATACAAGATGGAAGCAATAAGGAATTTTCAGAAGAACTTAAGAAACTAAAGGAAATAACCCTTCCTGAATATACAGAAAAAATAGAGGATTCCAGAAAAAAAGCTTATGAGCAATTCAGAATAGAATTTTTAGACAAGTTAAAATCTAATATAGACGACGTAAAATTACAAATAAAAGAATTAAACAAAGCGTTGGAGGAAAGAAGTTTTGGCAAAGATACATATATTTTTAAAGTAACGCCAAAGCAAGAATATAAAAGATTTTACGATATGTTACAAGATGAGTTATTATTAGGCGACTGGGGAATAGGACAAGAACAATTTAATCAAAAATATTCGCAAGAAATTAAAGAATTATTTGACAAAATAACAGTAGCGGATATAAATACAGCAATTTCAGATGAAGAATATGAAAAAAATATAAAAGAATATACAGACTATAGAACCTACTTGAATTTTGACCTTATTGTAAAAGACAAACAAGGTAATGAGCAAAGATTATCTAAAACATTACTAAAAAAATCAGGAGGAGAAACACAGACACCATTTTATATTTCAATACTTGCATCATTTGCACAAGTGTATAGAATAAATAATAATGATAATACTGCAAGACTAATTGTATTTGATGAAGCATTTAGTAAAATGGATAGTGAAAGAATAGAGGAAAGCATAAAACTACTAAGACAGATTGGATTTCAGGCTATTTTTGCAGCTCCGCCAGAAAAGTTGCAAGACATTCAAAAATTAGTAGATTCAACATTATTGGTACTAAATCCAAATGAGCACGAAATAGTTGTAAGAAAATATACCAATAAGGAAGAGTGGTAAGACCAGCAATTTATGTTTTTAAAATAGGACATAAATTGTAATGGAAAAATAGGAGAAAAATAAATGGATTATAAGAAGTTATTATTAGAAAAATTATTGGATAAATATGAGAAGAGTAAATCGCTTTATGAAGAAACAAATAGAAGAATTATATTAAAAATGGAAAACGTAAAAGAATATAATATAGAAGATTATGAAACAAAAAAAGTTTTTCACGATAGCATATATGAATTAAAGCATGATGGCTTAATAGATTATTCATGGGAAAAATATGAGAAGCGGAAATATACTAAAGGAGATATGGCTTGAGAAAGAAAATGTATCAAAGGCATACCAAATAGTAGGCAAGAAAGATATTAAAGACTTAAATAATAACATGTTAAAAACTTTAAGACAGTATAGTTTTAGGCAGGAGTGGATAGAAAAGTTTAAAAATGATATGATTTGTTATGTCGAAGAAAAACATAAAACAAATAATTTACTTCCATATAAATTTGCAAGTGATATTTTAAAAGTTTTAAAAAAAATTGACTCTGAAAGGGAAATTTTGAAAAGAGTACTTAGTATAAATTGTTTTGGAGATTCAAAATATTTTGAGAGAAATATAGAACATATTATTGTTAGAATTATAAAAAAATATTTGCTTGAAAATGCTGAAGAATATATGGATGAAGATGTTTTACTAGAAGTAGGAATTTCAAAATATCCAGAGGTTTTAGAATTTTGTGGGGATTTGGATGTCTTTATAAAAGATGAAAAAATAGAGTATAAGGAATTAACTATGCGGGAGCTATATCAATAGTTATACTGTAAGAGAAATGAAAAATCTAAAGGTAAAAAATGCAAATAAAATTATATTTATTGAAAATAAGGCAAATTATAGAGATTATATCCAAAACAAAATTAACAAAGGTGAATTTGTAGTGTATCATGGAGGTATGTATGGAGAGGTTAAAGGACAGTTCTTTAAGAAATTGTACGAAGCTACAAAAGAAAGTGAGTTCTATCATTGGAGTGATATTGATATTGGAGGTTTTAAAATTTTTGCAAGATTAAAGAAAATTATACCAAACCTTAAAACGTATATGATGGATACAGAAGCTTTTTATAGCAAAAGGCAATATTGGAAAGAAATGAGCAAAGAGTACCGAGAGAAGCTAGCCAGGTTAAAAGAGCAAGAGGAATATAGCTATTTTTATGATGTAATAGATGAGATGCTAAAAAACAATAGTAAGTTGGAACAAGAAGCTTTTATTTAGATAATAAAAAATAGTAGGAACTAAGAAAATATTACTTAATTCCTACTATATTGCCCTATTCAACTATCATTTCTAATTTTATGATATGTTTATTATCAGGCTTTGGTGGTTTGCTCTGGTAAAAATCTCGATACTTTTTTAATTCCCGTTTTGCAATCTCTGGTGTTTCGCAGTATGCTTTTATTTCACCACCCATTTCATCATCATAGATAAATACAGCATAAAAAGTCTTAGTTTTTGCCATAGCGAATAACCTCCTTCAAGTATTTTGAGAATAATGTATCATATATTCTAGATTATGTCAAATCAATTTCAAAATTCAATTTTTTATAACATAACCAGTTTAGAGCAAATAAAAGATTAAAGTTTTGAAAAATCTATGAATGAAAATTTAAATATTTCGATATATGAATAAATAATATGGATTTTTCAAATTTAATTGTATAAAAAAGGAATTTGTGATATTATAACTTCAAAATAACAACGAGAAAAAGGAGACAAGCCTTTATGGAAGAAAATATTAAAAATATTATTTTATTAGGCGAAAATGTTAATACAGAATTAAAAGAAGCCACTAATGGATTACCTAAAAGTGTGTTTGAATCTGTGTGTTCATTTTTAAATACTACAGGAGGATATGTTATTTTAGGGGCAAATGATAAAAAAGAAATTATTGGAATAAAAGAGGAATTAATAGAGAAAATTAAAAAGGATTATACAACACAATGCAACAATAAAGAAGTTATAACCCCAACTATTTTATCAGAATTACATGAAATAAAAATAGATGGAAAAATAATTTTATATACTCATATTGAAGAATCAACAGAAATTCATAAATGTAAAGGAAAAGTCTTTGTTCGTAATTATGAAGGTGATTTTGATATATCAAATAATATTCCATTAATTGCTAGTATTCACAATAAAAAACGAAAAATATTTGATGAAGATACAATTTATCCATATGTTTCAGTAGAAGATGATTTAAGATCTGATTTAATAGAAAAAGCAAGAAAGTTAGCTAATTCAAATGTAAAGAAAAGACATATTTGGATGGATATGACAGATTTGGAATTGCTAAAAAGTGCAGGATTATATAAAGTGGATAAGGAAACAGGTAAACGAGGTGTAACACTTGCTGGTGTTATGCTATTTGGAAAAGATGATGTAATTTCAAATATTAATCCTTATTGTAGAACAGATGCTTTATACAGAGTAGATGATTTAGACAGATATGACGACAGAGATTTTGTAGAAACAAATTTAATAGATATGTATGATAGACTAATTGATTTTATAGCAAAATATACAATGGATAGATTTGCGTTAGATGAAAATGCAAGAAGAGTTAGCCCTAGAAATGTAATGGTACGTGAAATAGTTTTGAATACTCTTATGCATAGAGATATAACAGATGGGCATACAAGTAGAGTAATTATTTATAAAGATAAATTAATATGTGAAAATCCAAATTCTTTTAGAACAAATGGATTACTTACTCTAAAAAATTACACACCATTTGCCAAAAATCCAACTATTGCAAAATTTTTTAGAGAAATAGGATATGCAGATGAGTTAGGTAGTGGTTTTATAAAAATTACAAAAAATTCATATTTGTATTCAGGAAAACCGCCTATTTTTGAAGATAAAGAGATGTTTAGAGTAACAATTCCACTATTAAGAGATGAAAAATTGGATGAAAAAGATTTAATTAATTTAGCAAATGATACTTTAAATGATACTTTAAATGATACTTTAAATGATACTTTAAATTTATTAAAAATTAATCCTAATATAAGACAAAAAGATATTGCTATGAAATTAAAAGTTTCTGAAGTAACAATAAAAAGAAATATAAAAGAATTAAAAGGAAAAGGATATATTGAAAGAGAAGGTTCAAAAAAGACTGGACATTGGAAAATATTAAAAAATGACTAATATACCGATTTAAAAAGTGTTTAAATATAAAGGAGAAAGTTATGAAAGATTTAAGAATAGAAAAATTAGCAAATAATTTATTAACATACTCTGTAAATATACAAAAAGGAGATAATATATTAATAGAAGTATTGGGCGAAGATGGAATACCATTGACAAAAGAATTAATAAAAAAGGCAGAAGAATTAGGAGCAAAACCATACTTTAATATTATAAATTACGAATTACTTAGAATTATGTTAGAAAACGCAACAGAAGAACAAATAAAAACATACGGAAGACATGATGAAGATAGAATGAAAGACATGCAAGCATACATTGGAATTAGAGCAACATCAAACAATAGTGAATTAAATGGTATATCAAAAGAAAAAATGGAATTATATAATAAATATTATATCGTTCCAGTTCATTTTGAAGAAAGAGTAAAAAATACAAAATGGTGTATATTAAGATATCCAAATAATTCAATGGCACAAATGAGCAAAATGAACAAAGATGATTTTGAAGATTTTTTCTATAAAGTATGTAATTTAGATTATTCAAAAATGTCTAAAGCAATGGATTCATTAAAAGATTTATTAAACAAAACAGATAAAGTTCATATTATTGGAGAAGGAACAGATTTAACATTTAGTGTAAAAGGAATATCAGCAGAAAAATATATGGGAACATTCAATATTCCAGATGGAGAGGTTGCAACTGCACCAGTAAAGACAAGTGTGAATGGATACATAACATATAATACAGAAACAAGTTATAATGGAATAATATTTAATAATATAAAATTTGAATTTAAAGATGGAAAAATCATAAAAGCTACAGCTAATAAAACAAAAGAGTTGAACGAAATATTAGATATAGATGAAGGAGCAAGATATATAGGAGAATTTGCGTTTGGATTAAATCCATATATAGAGAAAACAATAGGAGATACTTTATTTGATGAAAAAATAAAAGGAAGTTTTCACTTTACACCAGGAGACTGTTTAGAAGAAAGTAACAATGGAAATCATTCAAGCATTCATTGGGATATAGTAAATATTCAAACACCAGAATATGGTGGAGGGGAAATATATTTTGATAATGTTTTAATAAGAAAAGATGGAAGATTTGTATTACCAGAATTGGAATGTTTGAATCCAGAAAATTTAATATAAAAAATAATGTTGATAATATGAAAAAATAAATTTCCTCAAATATAAAGAGGGATACTTTAAATGATATTTTAGATTTATTAAAAATGAGTCCTAATATTAAAAAATGACTAACATACTGAAGTGGAAACTCTACATTTTCTCTGTTTTATATAACGCAGAAGACTAGAAAAATTGTTTGCCTATGTGTTTAAGAGATACATTCTGTATCTCTTTTCTTCCTTTTATAAAGAATTAATAAAAAAGAAGAAATAAATTTAGAAATTAAAACATTAGATAAAAAAACACAGGAAGAATTTTTTAATGTTGCAGAAAACATTATTAAAAGTTTTAAAAATATTGAAAAAAGATGAAATAGAAAATATTTCTCAAGTAATAAAAGAATTTTAAAATAGTAAATACAGGAGTTGAAAAAAACTTCTGTATTTCTTTTTATAGTATAAAATTTTCAATATTGCTACGTTTATAACTAACTAGAATTAGTAATAATTAAATAAAAAATACATAATATTAAAAAAGAGATAGGAGAATGTGAAATGAAAGTAAAAAATAAGATTAAATTAACAATAATAGCAGTAATTGCAATATTCACAATAAGTGTAATATCTGCTAATGAGCAAACTCTATCACTAGTAAGTGGTAATATAACTGACAAAACAATAGCTTGGGGAATAAAAAGAAACTCAACACATGAACAGCCAGATGTAGCAACATCTAATAAACAAGTATTAGAAGAAAATAATGGAATATGTATGGGAAATGACATGGATAAAAATGTTTATTTGACTTTTGATTCAGGATATGAAGCAGGATATATGAGTACTATTTTAGATACATTAAAAGAAAATAATGTTAGAGCAACGTTTTTTATAACATCACATTATTTAAATACTGCTTCTGAATATGTAGAAAGAATGATTAATGAAGGACATATAGTAGGAAACCATACAGTTAATCATAAAAGTATGCCAAGTATAAGTGATGAAGAAATAGAAAAAGAAGTAATGACATTACACCAAGCAGTATACGAAAAATTTAGATATGAAATGAAATATATAAGACCGCCAAAAGGAGAATTCAATGAAAGAACACTAAAAAAATGTGAGCAATTAGGGTATAAAACTGTAATGTGGAGTTTTGCATATTGTGATTGGGATGAAAAAAAGCAACCAAGTCAAGAAGAAGGCAAAAAGAAAATATTAGAAAACTTACATAATGGAGAAATAATGTTATTACATTCAAATTCAAAAACAAACTCAGAAATATTAGGAAACATAATCAAAGAAATAAAAGAACAAGGATATGAATTTAAAACATTAGATGAATTTAAATAGATAGTGTAAAGTAATTTATGAAAAAATAGATTATGAAAATATTATCTAAAATTTGTAAAAAAGCACATTGAAAAGT
>CALXJU010000039.1 GCA_944388705.1 uncultured Clostridia bacterium | reverse complement strand
TTCCACCTTTTGGCATTGCGCCTTCTGCTACGACAACTATACTAAAGTGTTTTCCTGCTGCTCTTCTTCTATTTATTTTTTCTACTGCTTTATTTATATCATATGGTATTTCTGGTATTAATGCAACATCTGCTCCTCCTGCAATTGCTGATTCTAATGCTATCCATCCAGCATATCTTCCCATTACTTCTAACACCATTATTCTATGATGTGTTTCTCCTGTTGTATGCAATCTATCAAGTGCTTCTGTTGCAACAGATACTGCTGTATTATATCCAAATGTTATTTCAGTACATGCTACATCATTATCTATTGTTTTTGGAACTCCTATTACATTTACTCCTCTTGTTGAAAAATCTCTTGCTGATTTTTGTGTTCCATCTCCTCCTAATGTAAATATGCAATCAAATTCATCTTTTTTAATATTTTCTATACATACTTCTGATAAATCTTTATATACTATTTGTCCATTTTCTTCTACTTTATAATTAAATACATTTGCATTTGTAGATGACCCTATTATTGAACCTCCTTTTGGTAAAATTCCTGATGCTGTTTGGTCATTTGCTGTACTTAATTTAACAAAATTATTTTTTAATAAACCATTGTATCCATCAATAAATCCATAACACTCTACTCCATGTGTTTCTGCAGTTTTTACAATTGCTCTAATTACTGCATTAAATCCTGATACATCTCCTCCATTTGCTAATATAGCGACTTTTTTTAACATGACAATCCCTCCTATTGTGTATTTTTACACTCTATTCATATTTTATTATTATATCAATAATTATATTTTTTACAAGTGTTTTTGGAAATTTTTATAAAAAAATTGAAGTTCTTTTTTGAACCTCAATTTAATTTTATTTAATTAATTCTTTATGAAATTCTTCTAATATTTCATTTTTAACTATTTCTTTAAAAACAATAGAAATTTTTGTTTTAGTAAAATCTATATTAAATATTTCTAAACCATTTTTATTAGCAATTTTTAATATTTTTTCTAAAATTTCATCTGTTGATGATATTCCATATCCTATTATCGAAATTCTAGAAACATCTTTTTTTACAATACTTTTTGCACCAGAATTTTCTAATTTACGAGTTATTTCTGTTCCTGGATTATTATTAAAAGTAGATTCTGTAACAATTGGTACATTATATTTTTCTCCAATTTCAACACATCTATCATGAAGAACTTTTGCACCTTCACTTGATAGTTCTTTCATTTCTTCATATGAAATATTTTTTAATTTTTTTGGATTGCTTATTTTATTAGGGTCTGCTGTATATATTCCATCAACATCTGAATAAATATAACATTTTTGTGCTTTTAATACTGCTGATAATGCTACTGCTGTAGTATCTGAACCTCCTCTACCAAATGTTGTTATATTATTATTTTCGTCAATTCCTTGAAATCCTGCTACAACAACAATTTTTCCTTTTTCTAATTCTTGTTCTATTCTTGTTAAATCTATGTTTTCTATTTTAGCTTTTTGATTATCACTATTTGTGTGTATTCCTGCTTGCCAACCTGTTAGTGATATTGCATCATATCCTAAATAATTAAGTAATATCGCAAGTTTTGCAGTAGTTATTTGTTCTCCTACACTTAATAATACATCCATTTCTCTTTTGTTTGGTTTTAATGATAATTCTTCAGCTTGTTTTATAAGTTCATCTGTCATCTTTCCTTGTGCTGAAACAACTACAACAATGTTTTTTTCATCATCATATAATTTTATTATTTTCTTAGCTACTGTTTGTAGTTTTTCATTATCTGCAACTGAGCTACCTCCAAATTTTAATACAATTGTGTCCATTTTGACTACCTCTTTATATAATATTAATAATCATATTTAATTATAAATATGACTACTAATATTATATTTTTTATGTTTACCTTATGTGATAAAAAAATAAATATACCATAATAATTGGTATATCTATTTTTTACAATATATTAAATAACTTTCGATAAAACCATCTATATTTCCATCCATTACTGATTCTACATTTCCAACTTCAAAATTTGTTCTATGGTCTTTTACAAGAGTGTATGGACAAAATACATATGAACGTATTTGACTTCCCCATGCAATATCTTTTTGTTCCCCTTTTAAATCTTCTATTTTTTCTTTTTGTTCTTTTTCTTTTAAATCAAACAATTTTGATTTTAACATTTTCATTGCAGTTTCTCTATTTTGTAGTTGTGAACGTTCTGATTGACATGCTACTACTGTATTTGTAGGAATATGTGTAATTCTTATTGCAGAAGAAGTTTTATTTATATGTTGACCTCCTGCACCAGATGCTCTATAAGTATCTATTCTTAAATCATCTGGATTTATATCTATTTGTATGTCATCTGTTATTTCTGGTAAAACTTCTAAAGATGCAAATGAAGTATGTCTTCTTCCACCTGCATCAAATGGAGATATTCTAACTAATCTATGTACTCCCATTTCTCCTTTCATATAGCCATAGGCATTTTGTCCAACAATTTCGAATGTGACACTTTTAATTCCTGCTTCATCACCTTCAAGGTAATCTAATTCTTTTACTTCATATCCATTTTTAGTTGCCCATCTAGTATACATTCTATATAACATTTCTGCCCAATCTTGTGATTCTGTTCCTCCTGCTCCTGGGTGAATTGTAAGAATTGCATTGTTTTTATCATATTTGCCTGACAATAATGTCTCTAATTGTATTTTTTCTATTTCTTGTTCTAATTTATTTGTTGATTTTATTATTTCTTTAGCTACTTCTTCATCTTTTTCTAAATTTGCTAGTTCGGTCAATTCTATTAATTCTTCTACTTCTGAATCTGCATTTTCATATTTTTCTATTTTTGATTTTAATTGTTTTATTTGTGCTAATATTTTACTAGTTTCTTTTTGGTCTTTTTGCCAAAAATCATTTTCTGCTGTTTTTTGTTCTAATTGTTGTAATTCCTGTTTTGAATTAGCAATGTCAAAGGGACTCACCTAGTCCCTTCAATTTATCTCTTAGTGCATTTAGTTTTTTCGAATTTTCTTCTAATTCTATCATTTTCTCACTCCTATTCATAATCATATATACTTAATGTTGGATATGTAAATTCTTGTCCTCCTTCAGTAAATGTATTTGATTCTATATGATTTTTAAACAATGTATTTGAGCCTTTTAAGAAATATTGATATCGTGTTTTATTTGATAATCTTCCTCCACCTATTATTACTGGGTCATCCCATGTTACATCAATTGCATACCAGTTTCCATCTAAATTCACATAATTCCAAGCATGGTTTTCGGTTTGATTATTACTGTTTGTAGCTGTACCAATTGCTATAACATTATCAATTCCTATTTGATTCATTAAATATTGAAATGCTTTTGCATATCCTTCACATACACATTTTTTTGAAACTAATGCTCCATACATATTATAAATATTGTCTTCTAATAATGTTGTATCATATTCTATTGTATCTATTAAATAATCATGAATTATTTTGATTTTTTCATAATTACTTTTTCCTTCTACCATTGCTAATATTTCATTTTTAGCTTGTTCTATTTCAGCCTCATATTTTTCTACATCTTCTTTTGAAAATATTCCATTAGCTAAATAATTTGTTTTATGTCCCTGATTTATATATACATTGTATTTTACACCTGTTATTTTTGTTATTTCTTCTATGTTTAAATACATTTTTGTTGCATCTAAGAAAAATACTTCTGGATTTTCATATAAAAATGCTTCTATTGCTGATTGATAGTTCTTCTTCAATTCTGCATCTCCATTTTCTTTTGATAATGTATCAGCAAATGTATTTCCAAATTCTATTGTATATGTTCCTGTTTTCAAGTTTTCTATATTTTTATATAGTTGTGTATATATTATTTTTGCATCATTTTCTAATTGATTATATAGATGTCTATATCTATTGTCTGCCTCATTGTTGTTTGAAGTTGTTTCTACTGGTTCAAATGTTGTTACTTGTTCTTCTGAAATATCATTGTTTTTATTGTCTCCGAATTCAATTGTAGGATATCCTGCTTCTCTTCCAAAATTTATTTGTATTTTTCCTCCACCTATAATTTGATTATATATCACATATCCAAATGCTCCTATTATTCCTATTAATACTATTATTATAAATACTAAAAATATAGTTACTACCGAATCTTTTATTTTCATCTTTTTCCTCCTATGTTACTATATTTATATTATAACATTTATTTTATATAAAAGATAGAGTTTATTAAATTTTTTTAGTTTATTTATAAAATTGAATAAAGAACAAAAAATTTGTAAATATTACTAATATGGATATCAAAAATTTTTTTAAAAAAATAATTAAATATGACGAAAACAATGAATACAATTTTTCAATATCAAATAATTTTGAAGTCGAACAACCAGAACCAAAAGAAATAGAAAGAAAAGTCTCTACAAATATAACTGAAAACTTAGAATATTTAAAAAGCAAATATAATACTATGTTAAATAATGATGTAATAATAAGAGAATTTAGTATGTATGCATTAAATCAAAATTATAGTTGTTTTTTAATATATATAGATGGGCTTTCTGATACAATCTCAATAAATGACTTTATATTAAGACCATTGATGTTAAGACAATACAAACATAATGATAATATAAAAATGAATTTAAGTACTTATATTGATAATTGTCTTATTCCTCAAAATAGTGTAAAAAAAGTTCAAAACTTTTCTGATGTTTTCTCTGGAATAAATATGGGAGATTGTCTAGTATTTATAGATACATTAAATATAGCATTTGATATAGATGTAAAAAAATATAATCAACGTGGAATTGATTCTCCAAGTAATGAAACAATTATAAAAGGACCTCAAGAAGCTTTTGTTGAAAATTTAAGAACAAATACTTCATTAATTAGAAAAATTGTAAATAATGAAAATCTTATAATAGAAACAATTCCTGTAGGAAAAATTAGTCAGACAAAATGTGGAATATGTTATATGAAAGAGATTGCAAATGGAGATTTAGTTGCAGAAGTAAAATATCGTCTGAATAATTTAGATGTAGATTCACTTTTATCTACAGGCCAACTAGAACAATTAATTGAAGAAGATGAAGGATATGGTATACCACAAGTGATTTCTACAGAACGTCCTGATAAATGTACAAAATATTTATTACAAGGTCGTGTTATTGTTTTAGTTAATGGAAATCCATATGCATTAATAATGCCTGCGACAATTGAAGATTTTCTATTTTCACCTGAAGATACAAACCTACGTCCTTTGCTTGCAAATTTTTTACGAGGAATACGTGTTATTGCTGCATTTCTAACTCTACTTTTGCCAGGGACTTATATTGCAATAACAAGTTTCCATCAGGAACTTTTACCTACTGAATTATTGTTTTCTATATTATCAGCTAGGCAAAATGTACCTTTTCCTATAATATTTGAAATTTTATTGATGGAATTTTCTTTTGAACTTATACGTGAAGCTGGTCTTCGTGTACCATCTCCAATTGGTTCTACTATAGGAATTGTTGGTGCTTTAATTTTAGGTGATGCTGCAGTTAATGCTGGTATTGTTAGTCCTACTTTAATTATTATAGTTGCCATTACTGGTATTTCATCTTTCACTATACCTGACTTTTCGTTTGGATTTCATTTAAGAGTTTTTAGATTTGTATTTATATTACTTGGATTTACTGCAGGATTTTTAGGTATTGGAGTTGGAATTTTTGTGTATATATCGCTTCTTTGTAGTTTAAAATCTTTTGGATTGCCTTATACTTCTCCAATTGCACCTGCTTCTGATTCAAAAGGTAATGGATATTTTATTCCACCGATTTGGAAACAAGAATATAGAGCTGGTTTTATAGCTCCTAAAAAAGAAAAAGCTCAAGGAAAAATTAGTATGAAATGGAAAGAATAAAGAACGCAAATTGCGTTCTTTAATTATTTATCATTTCTTGGTATATTTCATCTATTCTTGGTATATCTCTTGAATAATTTTCTTGTATCTGTTTTAAATTCTGCTCTTGTGTTTGAATTTTATTTAATGTAAATGTATATGCTCCTACTAACATAAGTACAAAAAATAAACATGCTACTAATACAAATAATGTTATTGAACCTTTTTCTTGTTTCATCATAAATTCCTCTTTTCTTTATATCATTTGTCTTTCTATTTTTATGTCATCTGCTGTTGCTATATCTTTTGGAGTTGTTGCAGAAATATATCCTGTTTCACCATCAGGTATGTCTGGAAAATATGTTTCTACTTTATCTATTACTTCACCATTGCTATCTAAAAATGTTAAATATATTATATAACCTTCTATATCTTTTCCTAAATTATTTTCTACACTTGCATTAAATACTGCCATATCTCCACTTGATTCTATTGTTATATCTTTTATTAGTAAATCATTAAATTCTATTCCTTCTGCTATTTTACTTGATGTATTTATTTTCATTCCATCTTCTCTTATTTGACTATTTTCTAAATTAGTCATGTCTATTTGTGTTTCAAAATTTCCAATTTCTAGTTCATTATTTATTTCATCTTCTTTTTCTTGTTTGTTTATTACTAATACAACTATAACTATAGCTATAATTAATACAATTAATATACTTAATGCTATAATTAAATGTTTTTTGTTAAATTTTATTTTTTTCATATTTCACATTAATCCTTCCTTTGTTTTTTATGATTTTATCATATTGAATTTTTATTTTCAATATTTTTATTTAAAAAAATACCGATTTCTAATTTTACTTAGAAACCGGTATAATTTTTATTCTTCTACTTTTTCGAACATATCTTTTCCAACTCCACAAAGTGGGCAAACCCAATCTTCTGGTAAGTCTTCAAAATTTGTTTCTTCAACATCGTTATCATAAATATAACCACATGCCATACATCTATATTTCATAATTATCCTCCTTGAAATATTAATAATTTTCAGCTTTTATTTCAAAATATGCTTTTGGATGACTACATACTGGACATACTTCTGGAGCTTTTGTTCCTACAACTATATGTCCACAGTTTCTACATTTCCATATTTTTACTTCTCCAGCTTCGAATACTTTTCCATCTTTAACATTTTCTAATAATTTTAAATATCTTTCTTCATGTTCTTTTTCTATTTTTGCAACTTCTTCAAATAAATATGCAATATGTGTAAATCCTTCTTCTTTTGCTGTTTTAGCAAATTCTGCATACATATCTGTCCATTCATAGTTTTCACCTTCTGCTGCTGCTTTTAAGTTTGCTGCTGTATCTCCTAATTGTCCTCCATTTAATAATTTGAACCACATTTTTGCATGTTCTTTTTCATTATCAGCTGTTTCTTGAAATATAGCTGCTATTTGTTCATATCCTTCCTTTTTTGCTACACTTGCAAAATATGTGTATTTATTTCTAGCTTGTGATTCTCCTGCAAAAGCTGTCATTAAATTTTGTTCTGTTTTTGTTCCTTTTAATTCCATAATTATTACCTCCTAATTTCTGTATTAAGATTTTTCTTAATCAATAGGAGAATATCATATTTTACCCAAAAAATCAAGCATTTTTTAAATCTTTCTTGTCATGATATGAATGTTTTCTGGTTCTGCTCCCATTTCTCTTGAAATTATATTTTGAATTTGTGCTATTTCATCTGTTTGCAATTCATCTGCCTCTACAATGACACTAATACTATCAACATTTGCAAAAATTACGCAATTAGAAAATCCTTTTGTCGAAATTAAGTTTTCACAAATCATAATAGCATTTTTTTCTTTATTAAGTTTTGAAATTTCTTCTGTAACAATAGCTTTTTGTTCTTCTGAAACATTAGTATTATTTAAAATTCCTTGATATGTTTCTAATGTTTGTGAATACATTGTATCTCTAGATAATTTAGACTCTTCAAAATATCCATCTTTTTCTTCTTTTTGAGTTTCTTCTTTATTTTCAGTTTCACCATTTTGCTCTTTTTCTTCTTGAATTAATTCATTATTACTTACTAATGTAGCATCACCCAAGTTCTCGTCATTTGCATTTTCTTCAGTATTTTCGTTTTGTTCCATACTAACTGTTTCAATTGTTTGTGCTTCTCTAGAAATATAATTCCAATATCCAGCTGTAACCATCATTATTGCTAAAACATAAATAACAACAGAGCCTTTTTTTAATTTATTCATTTTTAACCTCCCATCTCAAAAACTTGAATTTTATGTACTGCCAAACCTGTAACTGCTTCAACTGCACTTACAATTGAAGATTTAACATTTGCATTTCCTGCACCTTGTGCTGTAATTATTGCTCCTTCTACTACAGGCATAACGACTTTCTCTGTAATCGGTACATTTTTTCCATCTTCATCAGTATATACAATTTCTTTTTTATTTTCTGTTTCTTTTACATTTTTACTTCCGCCATCTCCTGTATTTTCTTCTGTATTACTTTCTGAACTTGTTTCATTGTACATTGCAATAACAGTACTACTTTCTGAATATTTAATTAATACATTTACATCTCCTACTCCATTTATTGTACTTAAAATTTTTTCGAGTTTTTGCTCTAGATTATCTTGTTCTGTTGCTCCTGCTTGTGCCAAAACTTTTGTATCTGTTTCATTTTCTTCTTCATCTTTTTTATCATCTGATGACCACATATTATTTATAATTAATACTGTTATTACTAATATTATAATAAATACAACTATATTTTCTATCTGTCTCTTATTATCTTTACCATCTTCTTTTTTCTTAAAAAAATCCTTAAACATCTTTTCCTCCTTTAAAATTAAAAGCTTTATTGAATTTGTATACCGATTTTATCGTCATCTATTTCAAACTCTTTAATTATCTCTTTTTGAATATCATAAATCTCTTTATCATCAGCTGGACCTTTAACTTTTACAACAATCATATGAATACCTGCATTTTTCTTAGTAGTATCAAGTTCAGCATCAATATCACATTCATTTACTGTATACCCATTTATTTCAAAAATAGTTATTACTTTTTTCTCCAACTCATCTAAATAAATTTTTTCTAATCTTTTATCCATAGAAGATTGGTCAACAACATATCCTGAATCAATTGTATTATCTTCTATATTATATTCATCAAATGAAAAAACTTCTTTATTTTTTATAATTGGTGATATTATATTAAACAAAATATAAATCCCAATAATCATTTGTACATATTTTTTATTTTTGTTATTTGGTAATAGCATTTCAATAATAGTTGCAATAATAACTGCAAGAACAATCTGTTCTGCCCATGTACTAAAAAATTCTATCATCTATACATCATCCCACTATTTGATATTTTAATAACAAGTGTTACTCCAATAATTAACAAAACTGAAAGTGTGCAAAGTATTGCTAACAATATTTTAAATACCCCACTCATTTCGTCTAAAAGTTTAACAATTTTCCCATCTGCAATTGGTTCTACAATAGCCGAGGCTAAACTATAAATTATGCTAAGTGTACCTATTTTGATTATTGGTAAAATACAAATTCCAATTATGATAATTACTCCTATTATTCCAACTGCATTTTTTAAAATAACTCCACATCCTAAAACACTATCGACTACATCTCCAAGTATTTTTCCTACAACTGGTATTACACTTGATACTGCCGCTTTTGCTGTTTTTGCTGTAATTCCATCAACACTACTACTTAATGTTCCTTCCAATGATACAATTCCAACAAATACTGTTAATACTATTCCCAAAAACCAAACTACACTTGATTTTAAAAATTTAGATATTTTTTCAATTTGCACTCTATCAGAAATTTTTGATATTATTGCAAATACTACTATTATTAGCATTATTGGAATTAGCATATCTTGAATAATATTTCCAATAAAGTTTATTGTAAATAAAATTATTGGTTGTAAAATTGTACTGGTTGCTATACTTCCTGTATATACCATTAAAGTTAAAAGTAATGGTAAAAGTAAATTTATAAATCCTACTAAATCACTTGCTGTGTCTTTTACTAATTTAATTATTTCTGTAAAATTTGCCATAACTAATGTGACTATTAATATATATTGAACAAAATATATTATTTTAGATATATCATTATTTTCTAAATTATCTGTTACTGATTTTAAAATTCCATGTATTACTATTATTACTAAAACACTAATTAATATTTTTAAACTTGAATTAACTTCTGAACCTAATAATTTTAATATTTTTTGATATATAGTTTTATTATCTATATTTCCTTTTATTGCATTATTTAACATATCATTTAAATCTATATCACCTAATACATCACCTGTATATTTTTCAGCTTCATTTATAAATTCTGATATATTAAATTTATCTTGTGTTGTTTCCATTATTTCTTCTTCTGTCTCTTCTTCTGTTTCTGCAAATACTACATTTGGAATTAATATTATTAAAATTATTAGTATCATTATTTTTTTCATATGTAACCTCCTAAAAGGGACGGTCCTATTTGGTACATTTTTTTATAATTATAAGAAAAGTTTATATATTACTATGAAATAAAGCAAAGACCCTTAGGCGTTGACCCAGAATATGTTTTTGCTATGGAATAGTAATATATAAACTTTTCATTTATAATTATCATAGCAAATGCACCAAACAGGACCATCCTCTTTCGTGCTAGGGTAGTATCTCCATAATTAATTCTAACAAACTTTTTATTATTGGCATTGACATAGTTATAATTATAACTTTACTTCCTATTTCAATTTTATTTGCAATAGCTTTTTCACCTGCATCTGAACACACACTAACTGCAAACTCTGTTAAAAATGCTATTCCTGTTATTTTTAATAATATTCCTAAAAATTGTTGATTTATATATGTTTTATTTGATATTGACTGTAAAAGTTCTATTATTCCTGTTAATTTTTCTATTGCAAAAAATAATATTAAAATTCCTGCTATTATTGAAACATATATTGCATATTCAGGTTTATATTGTTTTAAAATTATTATTATTACTAATGCTACTAAACCTATCCCTATTATTTTTATTATTTCTTCCATATCCACCTCTTATAGATTAAATAAGGTTCTGACTGAATCAAATAATGAACTTATTTCTTGAATTACCATTGAAAGTACTATTACAAGTCCTGCAAGTGTTGTCATCATAGCTTGGTCTTCTCTTCCGGCTCTAACTAATACTTGATGCAATACTGCTACTAATATTCCTATTGCAGCTATTTTGAATAATAAATTTATATCCATATTTTCCCCCTATATTAGAATTATTACAAATACTAGTCCAAACACAATTCCCAATGTTTTATACATTTTCTGATTTTTCTTTTTTTCTTCTTCTGCTTCTTCTATTTGCATATCTAAAAACTTTTGAGTTACTTCTATTTCACTTACCTGTCCTTCAACATCTGTTTGTCCCAATAAGTTTCCCAGTTTTTTTATTACATTTTTATCAGTCTGTTTTATACTTATGTCAGCTTCCTGTATGCAATTTTCCCAAACTTCTCTTACTTGAGTATACTCTAATTGACTTGCCATCTTTCCAAATATTTTTTCTATTTCTGTTTTCCCATCTTTAGAAATTTGTTTAAATATTTCTGCTAATGGTTCATATGTAAATTTTATTTTTGTTTTTATTATGTTTAATATGTTTTTAAATTCTTTTAGTTCAAGTACTCTATTTTCATACATTTTTGATATTATTAGTCCTATTCCTGCTGATAATGAAAATATTGTTATTAATAATATATATTTTATAATTTGCATATTTTTTCTCCTTTATCTAAATGTACACATTCTGCCTCTCCTCGTTTCTGAGGATTTAATATAACTATCCTTTCAAATATATGTTTATTTAATAATTTCGACAGTTCTGGATTTCTATTTATTTCTTCTATATCTTTTCCATGTGATGTAAATATTCCCTTTACACCTGAACACATTGCGTAATCTATTGCTTTTACATCTTCTAAACTTCCTATCTCATCACATGCTATTACATCTGGTGACATTGAACGGACTAACATTCTCATTGCTTCTGGTTTTGGCATATTATCTATTACATCTGTTCTTATACCAATATCGTTTTGAGGAATTCCTTTATACATTGCTGCTATTTCTCCTCTTTCATCTACTACCCCAACATTATTTCCTTTAAAACCAATAATTCTTATTCCATTACTTATATTTCTTATAATATCTCTTAATATTGTTGTTTTACCACATCCTGGAGGAGATATTATTAGAGTATTATAAATTGTTTGTCCATTTATTAAGTCTTCTATTATTTGATTACTACATCCTATTTTTTGTCTTGCTATTCTGAAGTTTAAACTTGATATATAATTGATATTTATGGTTTGTCCATTATCTATTACTGCACTTCCTACTATTCCTACACGATTTCCGCCTCTTATTGTGATATATCCATCACATATTTGCCTTCTATATGAATATACTGAATTTTCGCATACTTTTTCAAATGCTCTTAAAACATCTTCTTGAGTCACCTGATATTCCAGTATTTTTATTTCTTGTCCTATTTTTAAACTTAATGGTTTGCTTGTTCTTAAACGAATTTCTTCTATATTATCATACATATTTTCTTCTATTACTTTTCTTACTGTGTATGGTAAATATTCTAATACTATTTCTAGTCCTAACATTTTTTCACCTTCTTCATATTTTTAGACAATATTAAAAGAGCATATATTATATGTATATGCTCTTTATTTTTATTTTAGAACTTTATTTTACATTAATCCTAAATTTGAATATATTGCTGTTAATAAATCCATCATTTCTTCTTCTGTTGCATCATTTAATATTATTGAATTTGTATCATTAAAGTTTTCTATTTCTTTTTCTTCAAATTTAACTGTATTTGTAAAGTCTATGCTCATATCTATATCTTCAGTTGTTCCTTCTGTTAACATTTTTACTTGTATTGTTTCTTCTACATTATCTAATGTTAATATGTCTTTATATTGCACTTTTGCTGATATTTCTGCAGTTTCATCATTTTCTTGTACTCTCATTGTTGCTTCTACTATTACATCATTTTCTACAGTTTCTGTTGATATTACTGCATTAAGTATGTTTGCATCACCTTCGTAATATTTTAATTCTAACATATTAATTGCTTTGTTTTCTATATAAAGTTTTATTTCAACTTTGTTTTCTGAACTTGATGTTTTTCCTATATCTGATAATATTTCATCTATTGATGATTGGAATGTCTCTTTGTCATATCCTACTGGTAATTTGTTTAATATTATTTCATCATCACGTAAAGTTTCCAATATTTTTCTAAGTACTTCTACAAATTTATCTTGCCCCATGCTTAATGTTATTATTGTTTGGCTATCTACTTTTTCTTTACTGAATAATTCTTCTGGTAAATCTTCTTCAAGAATTCCTACATATTTTTCTTTTAATGTTTTTGTCTCTTCTTCTGTAAATGTCATATCTTCTACTTCTATTTTATCTGGTACACTTGTTGAGTCTAATCCAAACATTTCTACTAGTGCTTTTAAATTTTCATTTCTTATTGCTATATATCTTTCATCTAATAAGTTTGTTTGTATTCCATATGTTTCTCCATCTTGTTTATACATTATTGGAATATTTACTCCTGTTGCTAAATTTGCTGTTAATTCCATTTCTGTTAATTTTTGTGCTGGATTTGTAGCTCCTTCGAATGTTATGTTACTTCCGTTTAACATTTCTACACTTTCATCTTCCATACCATTTGCTGTCATTCCTAATTCACCACTATATGTATGTGATGTTGTTTCTTTCTTTTCAAAATATTGTGCCATTTTTTCTTCATCTGTTGTCATTTCATCATTTAATAAATATGATAAAAATATTTCTTTTTCTGTTTTGAAAAAGTCTGTTTCAAAATATGCATATGCTGCTCCTACTCCTAGTAATAATACTACTAATACTACAACTAATAAGATTTTCTTTTTCATATGATTACCCCTTTTCTTTTTTAGGTAGTGTCAACTAAATTTATATTTTATTTAGTTACACCCCTGTATTTTTAAGGCTTTCATCATTTTTTTGTAAT
>CALXJU010000038.1 GCA_944388705.1 uncultured Clostridia bacterium | reverse complement strand
ACAATTGTTTACATATAAGTATTTACTTATGATTTTTTCCGTGATATAATGTGTAAAGAAATTTGAAAAAGGAGGCATTTTATGAAACAATCTACTCAAGATTTAGCAGAAAATAAAGTCTTGATATTGTATTTAATAAATAAATTACCTGATGGAATAAAAAGCGACAATTTATTTAAAATTGTTTCTTCTACAAATGGTATTAATTACTTTTATTTTCAAGAATTATTATCTGATTTGATTGCTACAAATTTAGTTGGTTCCTTTACAAAAGATGAAGACACTTTTATAAAAATAACTTCAGAAGGTGAAAATTCATTATCACTAACAAAATCCCTTTTACCTGGAATTTTAAAATTAAAAGCTGATAATGTATTTAAAGATGAAATTTCAGAGATTGTTGAAGAATCTTCAATAATTACTGAATATATTCCAAAAGATGAAAATAATTATACTGTAAAATGTAAAATAGTTGAAAAAAATGAAATATTATTTGAAATTTCAGCTTTTGCAGGTTCTAGAGAACGAGCTAAACAAATTTCTGATAATTGGAAAAATAATGCAAATAATTTATATCCAAAAATTATAGATTTACTTTTAAATGGAGATTAATATGAAGAAAAAAGATATTGATAATTTTGTAAAAATTTTAAAAGAAACATATCCAGATGCAACATGTAGTCTGGATTTTAAAACACCTTTTCAAATAGTAGTTGCAGTAATGCTTTCTGCACAATGTACTGATGAAAGAGTTAACAAGACAACTCCTACACTTTTTGAAAGATGTAAAACAATTCAAGATTTTGCAGATATTGATATTAAAGAACTAGAAGATATTATACATCCTTGTGGTTTTTATAAAAATAAAGCAAAAAACATTAAACTTTGTGCAAAACAAGTTATAGATAAATTTAATGGATTTGTTCCTCAAAACATGGAAGATTTATTAACTTTAGCAGGTGTTGGAAGAAAAAGTGCTAATGTCATTTTATTAGAAGCTTTTGGGATTGCAAATGGTATTGCTGTTGATACACATGCAAAAAGAGTTTCTAATAGAGTTGGTCTTTCTCATGAAAAAGACCCTGAAAAAATTGAACAAGATTTGTTAAAAATTTTTCCAAAAAAATATTTAAAAGATATTAATCATCTTTTTGTATGGCATGGTCGTAAAACTTGCGATTCACGTAAACCTAATTGTGAACAATGTACAGTAAAAGAGTATTGCGAATATTTTTCAAAAAAATGACAATAATACCTTTTAAGAGGTGAGATTTTTGACAAATATCAATTGTACTTTAAATTGTATTTATCAAATTGACGGAAAATGTTCTTATGATAAAATTTCTTCTAATTCTTCTGTATCTTCCAATTCAGAATGTATATATTTCTGTTCAAAATGTACTAAGAAATAATTTTAAAAACAAAAGTTTATATATTACTATTCCATAGCCAAAACATAGCTGGGGCTTTCGTCGGGGGTCTTGGCTTTATTACATAGTAATATATAAACTTTTGTTTTTAATATAAATATTTTAGTGCAATAATTCATCTAAAACTTTTGATAAATATTTCATACTTGTAATACATTGTTCCAAAGTATTTCCAGTTGAACCAACTTCAATAATTGTGGCTGCTTTTCCTAAATGTTGATTATATCTTGAATTTCTAACAATCATTGGTTTAAATAAACCTGGATACATTTCATTTGCTTTTTGTTGTACATCAATTGCAAATTTTAAGTTTTCTTGCCAATTTGGATGATTTAACCCTCCTCCATTTGTTCCTACTACAAACATTAACTGTGCGGCAACATCTTCTCCTATTTTTACACTTGGGTCATAATTACTTTTACTTCCTATTGCATCTCTATGTAAATCTATTATTATATCACTTGGATTTGTTTGTAATATATTTTCTACTGTTTTTAATGACCTATCATATGAACCAGAATATGCTGGATAATCATGATAAGTTTTATCATGTATAGCATTAAATCCATATCCTAATAAATAATTTGATAATTCATCTCCTACTCTTGATACAGTATAATTTAAATCTGTAGTTCTAAAATTTCCTGTTTGCTGATATGGATATTGTTCACTCGGTGTATAACTTTCACATGTATGAGTATGAAAAATTATTATATTTTCTTTATTTATTTCTAATTGTTTTTCTAATATTGTTTCATTTATTTCAAATGATGTTTCATTTTTTATTTTTACTCCATTTAATTCTATATTATAACTTTCTTTAATTGGATTTTGAGTTACAATTTCTGTTGTTACATTTGTTGCTACTTCTTGATTTATTTCTGATGATATTTCTTTATTTTCATTATTATTATTTTCATCTGTTTCATTATCATTTTCTGCAACTTCTATCTTTTGAATTTGTTCTAATTCAATACTTAATATTTTTGAAATTAGATTTTCTTCTTCTGCTTCTTCTTTCTCATTATCTTCTTTTATTATATTATTTGCTTTATAATAGGTACTTGCCATTACTGGAATTTCTTCATTTAGGCATTGTACTAATTTTTCTGATAAATTTATTTGGAGAATTTTACTTGTTTTTATGTGTGCTAAGCTTTTTGTAATTACATATATTACAACTAAAATTATGACCAATATAAGTATGTGCTTGGTGGATTTTTTTATATTTATAATAGTTACATTAAACATATTTTTCTCCTTGTCCTTAATGTTCCTATATATAATATATGTTTAATAACTTTATTTTAGAACCTAAAAAAAATAAAATTAAGATGTCCTAGATGGACATCTTTCTATCTAAAGCAATCTTGGTTTTAATTCTAGATAAATTGGTTTTTCTTCTCTTATCATTGTACTTTTCCCATGACCTGGATATACTATCGTTTCATCTGGTAAAATCATTAATTTTTTTGTTATTGAATTTATTATATCATCAAAATTCCCTGTAGGTGTATCTGTTCTTCCCCATGTTCCTCTAAATAAAGTATCTCCTGAAAATAATAATTTTTCATCTTCACAATATAAACATGAACTTCCTGAAGTATGTCCAGGAGTATGTAAAACTTTAAATTCTAATTCCCCTAAATGTAATAAATCTCCTTCATCTATTCTTGCATCAGCTTCTACTGTTAATCCTCCAATTCCTATATATGATGTTAAATTAATATCTGAATTTAATAGATTTTCTGCTGATTTTCTTTCTGTAATTATTTGTCCACCATATCTTTGTTTTAATTCTTTTACTCCTCCTATATGGTCACCATGACAATGTGTAATGTATATATATTTTAATTTTGCTTGTAATATATCTAACATTTCTACAATTTTATCTACATCTCCAGCTGGGTCTATTACCATTGTCTCTTTTGTTTCTTCATCTTGAATAATATAACAATTTGTTGAGTCTCCTACCCAAGTATCTATCTTTAGTTCTTTTAGTATCATTTTTATCACCTTTCTTTATTTTTTCCTGTTTACTTCATATACACTGTCTATTTTTCTTAGCTCTTTTATTATTTTGTTTAGACTATCTAAACTATCAACTTCTATACTTACATCTGTTATAGCAATTCTTTCTTTAGTAGCTTTAGCATTTACTCCTAATAATTTTGCTTTTGATTCATTTATTTTTTGAACAATATCTGCTAATAAGCCATTTCTATCATTTGCTAAAATTTCTATTTCTACTGTATATGTTACTTTTTCTTGTTCATACCATTGTACTTCTATTATTCTGTTTTCTTCTTTTAGTAAATCATTTATATTTACACAATCTTTTCTATGAACTGATACACCTCTACCTTTTGTTATATATCCTATAATTTCATCTCCAGGTAGTGGATTACAACATTTTGAAAGTTTAACCAAACAATTATCTATTCCTTTTACAATTATTCCTGAACTTGGCGAAGTTGTTTTTTTATTTTTTGCAGTAGATAATTGCTCTATTTTTTCTTGAATTGTATCCTCTTTATGCTCTTTTCTATATTCTATCAACATTCTAGCTATTATTTTTGTTGCTGACATTGCCCCAAATCCTACTGATGCATACATTTCTTCCAAATTTTTGTATTTATATCTTTCTAACATAGGATTTATATATTCAACTTTAAATAATTCTGAATAATCTATTCCTATTCTTTTTAATTCTTTTTCTATTGCTTCTTTTCCTTTTTCAATATTTTCTGTTTTTCTTTCTTTTTTGAACCATTGTAATATTTTATTTTTTGCACTTGAACTTTTTACAAATTTTAGCCAGTCTTGACTTGGTCCTTTTGAATTATCTGATGTTAGTATTTCTATTATATCACCATTTTTTATTGGTGTTATTATTGGTACCATTTTACTATTTATTTTAGCACCTACCATATGATTTCCTATTTCTGCATGTATTGCATATGCAAAATCTATTGGTGTTGCTCCTCTTGGCAATACCTTTATTGCTCCTTTTGGAGTAAATACATATACTTCATCTTCGAATAATTCTGTTTTTAATGTTTCTAAAAACTCTTGTGGGTCTTGCATCTCTTGTTGCCATTCTAATGTTTCTCTTAGCCATGCTAATTTATCATCTGTTGCTTTAACTACTTGTTGTCCTTTTTTGCTACCATAATTTGCTTCTTTATATGCCCAATGTGCTGCAATTCCATATTCTGCTATTCTATGCATGTCCCATGTACGTATTTGTACTTCAAATGGTGTTCCTTTTTCTCCTAATAATGTTGTATGTATTGATTGATACATATTTGGTTTTGGTACTGCAATATAATCTTTAAATCTTCCTGGCATAGGACTATACATTTCATGTACAATCCCCAATACTGCATAACAATCTTTTACTGAATTTACTATTATTCTCAATGCAAATAAATCATATATTTGGTCTAATGTTTTATTATCTCTACGCATTTTTCTATATATACTATATAAGTGTTTTGCTCTTCCTGTTACTTCTGCTTCTATACGTTGTTTTTTTAATTGGACTCTTATGTCTTCCATTATTTTTTCTATAAATTTTAGTCTTTCTTCTCTTTTTTGTTCTATTCCTTTTACTAATTCCATATATTCTTCTGGATTTAGATATTTAAATCCTAAATCTTCTAATTCCCATTTTAATGAATATAATCCTAATCTATTTGCAAGTGGTGCATATAATTGCATTGTTTCTTGTGCTATTGCTATTTGTCTATCTCTTGTAAGATGTTCTAATGTTCTCATATTATGAAGTCTATCTGCTAGTTTTATTATTATTACTCTAATATCTTTTCCCATTGCAAGAAACATTTTTCTATAATTTTCTACTTGATTTTCTTCTATTGTTGCATATTGGATTTTTCTTAATTTTGTTACTCCATCTACCATTTCTGCAATTTCTGTTCCAAATTCATTTCTTAAGTCTTCATTTGTTGCTTCTGTATCTTCTACTACATCATGCAATAATGCTGCACATATTGTTTGTTCATCTAGACCTAGTTCAGCTATTGTATATGCAACATTTACTGGATGTATTATATATGGCTCTCCTGATTTTCTTTTCTGCTCTCCATGTTCTTTTACTGCATAATTATATGCTTTTTGTATTAGCTTAGTATTTGGCCATCTTTTATTTTTTTTGACTATATCAATTATGTCTTTTATTGTATAATTTTTTGTCATGATTTCATCCCCTCCATATAAATTTGAGAAATTTGGGAAATTTGGGGACGGTTCTCTTTTTGTCTTTTGGGAAAAAAGAGAACCGTCCCCAAATTTCCCAAAATACCTTATATTGATTTCATTATGTCTTTCATATTGATTTGTATATTATCTACACCATTAAATGAATTAATTTCTAAATTCCCAACTACATCTATTTTATCTCCAATTTTATATTCTGTTGATAATTCTCCTAAATTAAATCCTATTGCATTTACTATATTTCTATCATCTTTTAGTGTTAATTTCAAATGTTTTCCTTCTGATAATGCTCTTATTGAATCAATTTTTAAGTTTTTGAAAGCAAATAGTGGCATTTTATTTGCTTCTCCAAATGGTTCTAATTCTTTTAAGCTTTCTACCATTTCTTTATTTATTTCATCTAGATTTATTAATGCATCTATTTTTAATATTGGTACTATTTCTTCTGTATGTTTTTCTTTAGCAATTTTTTCTAATTTTTCTTTGAATTCTTCAAATTTTTCTTTTTTTACATTTATTCCAACTGCCATTGAATGTCCACCAAATTTGTCTATTGTATCTTTACACTGTGTTAATGCTTCATATAAATCAAATCCTGGTATACTTCTTCCTGAACCTTTTCCATAATCTTCTTCCTCACATAATAATATACTTGGTTTGAAATATAATTCTGTAATTCGTGATGATACTATTCCTATTACTCCATGATGCCATCCTTTTCCCATTACTACTATTGTATTTCTATCTGCTAAATCTTTTTCTTCTATTTGTATTATTGATTCATTATATATCTGTTTTTCTGTTTCTTGTCTTAATCTATTATATTCATTTAGTTTTTGTGTCAATTCTTGTACTTCTTCACCATCTTTTGATAAAAATAATTTTAATGCTTCTTCTTGATGTCCCATTCTTCCACATGCATTTATTCTTGGTGCTACTCCAAATGATATTGTATTTGAATCTATTTTACTATATCCTGATGCTTCTAATATTGCTTTTAGTCCTAAATTTTTTGTCTGTTCTACTAGTTTTAATCCTAATTTTACTATTACTCTATTTTCATCTACTAATGGTACTATATCTGATATTGTTCCTATACATACTATATCTAAATATTTTAAATATTCTTTTTCTGGTAAGTCTAGTCTTTGTGATATTGCTTGTATTAGTTTAAATACTACTCCTACTCCTGCTAGGTTTCTAAATGGATATTTGTTGTCTTTTCTTTTTGTGTCTACTACTGCTATTGCTTTTGGTAATTCTTCTCCTGGTTCATGGTGGTCTGTTACTATTGTTTCTATTCCTAATTTATTAGCATATTCTACTTCTTCTATTGCTGATATTCCACAGTCTACTGTTATCATTAATTGATTTCCTTGTTTTGCTATATATTCTACTGCTTTTTTATTTAGTCCATATCCTTCTTCTAATCTATTTGGTATATATTCTGAAACATGTATTCCTCTTTCTTCTAAGAAACTTTTTAATACTGTTACACTTGTTATTCCGTCTACATCATAATCGCCATATATTATAATTTTTTCTTTGTTTTCTATTGCTTTTATTATTCTTTCTATTGCTTTTTCCATATCTGGCATTTCATAAGGATTATAAAAGTCATTTCTTTTTGGGTTTAAAAATTTTTCTATCTGACTTTTTTCTGTTATTTCTCTATTTACTAATATTGTTGCCAATAATTTATTTATTTTATATTTTTCTTGTATTTCTTTTACTTTATTTTCATCTGTCTGATATATTTGCCATTTTTTGTTCATTTTTTTCCCTTTCTCTATAATAATTTTTCTTTTTACATTTTACTATTATATAACAAAAATAGCAAGGTTTACTTGCTATTTTTGTGTAATTTTATGGTTTTACTTTTTTATATCTTTAATAATTTTTTGTTCATCCAATCCATAAATTTTTTCTAATTCATCAACAGAACCATGTTGTATATATTTATCTGGATAAGCATATGTCTTTATTTTTACATCACTAATATTATTATCAATAATTAACTCTTTAATTACTGTTGCTAAACCATTTATTTCTGTACCATCTTCAATTGTAATAACATTTTTAGTTTTCTCAATACTCTGCTTTATAGTTTTTTCGTCAAAAGGTTTTAAAAATCTTGCATTGATAACTTCTGCATCTATTTCATCTTCTTTTAATCCATTTGCAACATTCATAGCTTTTGCTACCATTTTACCGATTGCAATAATTGTGACATCTTTTCCTTCCTGTAGAATTTCGGATTTTCCAAGTTCAATTTTATTATGAATTTCAAATTTTATTTTTGAATCTTCTCCTCCTCTTGGATATCTTATTGTAATAGGCTTTTTCAATTCTACTGCAAATTCTAACATATCTTCTAATTCTTTAAAATCTTTTGGTGCCATAATTACTAAATTAGGTACAAGTCTAAAAAATGCCATATCTAAAGTTCCTTGATGAGTTTCTCCATCTGCTCCCACAATTCCTGCTCTATCTACACACATTATAACATGTAAATCTTGCATTGCAACATCATGTATCACTTGATCATATGCTCTTTGATAAAATGATGAATATATTGGTACAACTGGAATTAATCCTTCTTGTGCCATTCCAGCAGCAAGTGTTACTGTATGTTGTTCTGCTATACCTACATCAAAAAATCTATATGGAAATTCTTGTTTAAATTTTGTTAAACCTGTTCCATCTTTCATAGAAGCCGTTATTGCTACTATTTTATCATTATCATTTGCAAGTTCTACTAATTTTTCTCCAAATATTTTTGAATAATCTGGTTTCTTTTCTTTCTTACTTTTTCCTGTTTCTATATCAAATGGCCCAGTTGCATGAAACTTATCCGGATTATTTTCAGCAATTTCATAACCTTTTCCTTTTTTAGTCAATACATGTATTAGCACAGGACCTCTCACTTCTTTACTTGTCATTAATATACTTTCAAGTTCCTCTATATTATGACCATCTACAGGTCCTAGATATGTAAACCCTATGTCTTCAAAAAACATTCTCTGAATTACTAATTGTTTTATTGCTCTTTTTATTTTTTGAATTATTCTTACTGCCGGTTTTCCTACTATAGGAATTTTATTCATTTTTCTTTTTACTAAATTGTTTGTTCTTGTATATAATTTTTTAGTTCTCAGTTTTCCTAAAAATTTATTTAATCCTCCTATATTAGGAGATATACTCATTTCATTATCATTCAATATTACGGTCATTTTGCATTTACTAAATCCTGCATCATTTAAAGCTTCTAATGCCATCCCACCAGTTAATGCTCCATCACCAATTACAGCTATTACTGAATTATCTTGTCCTTTTAAGTCTCTTGCTCTTGCCATTCCTAATGCTGCAGAAATTGAAGTACTACTATGTCCTGTATTAAAACAATCTGATTTTGATTCTTTTGTTTTTGGAAATCCTGCAATCCCATTTAATTTTCTGATATTTTTTAGTTCTTCTCTTCTTCCTGTTATTATTTTATGTACATAAGTTTGATGTCCAACATCCCAAACTATTTTATCTTCTGGTACATTAAATATTGAGTGTAATGCTATTGTTAATTCTACTACTCCTAAATTTGATGCTAAATGTCCACCATTTTTTGATACAACTTCTAATATATATTTACGTATTTCCTCTGCTAATTGCTTTTTTTCATTTATGTTTAATTTTTTTATGTCTTCTGGTGAATTTATTTGTTCTATCATTTTCTGCTCCTTTATTTTGGGAAATTTGGGGGTCTGTCCCCTTTTTTCCCTTTTGGCAATTTGGGACCTGTCCCCTTTTTTCCCTTTTGGCAATTTGGGGACGGTTCTCTTTTTTCCCTTTTGGTAATTTGGGGACGGTTCTCTTTTTTCCCTTTTGGTAATTTGGGACCTGTCCCCTTTTTTCCCTTTTTTCCTATATGTTATATTTTTCTCTTTTTATATAATGTGTATGTAATAATTTATGTGCTATATGACTTCCTGGTTTTTCTAAATATTCTGCATATATTTGTTTCAATATTGGATTTTCATGTGATTTTCTTATTGTACTTTTTTCATCAATTGAATATAATGCATCTGCTCTTAGTTTTCTTACATCAACTTCTCTTCTAATTTTTGAACTCTTAATTGGTTGACCTCCACCCATTACACATCCTCCTGGGCATGCCATTATTTCGACAAATTGATAATCAGCTTTTCCTGATTTTATTTCTTCCATAATTTTTTGAGCATTTGCTAAACCACTTGCAGCCACTACTTTTACATCTTTTCCAGCGATGTTTACAGTTGCTCTTTTTATTCCATCTCCACCTCTGACTTGTTCAAAATCTATTTTTTCTAAATTTTGACCTGTTAAAGTGTCTTGTGCTGTTCTTAAAGCTGCTTCCATTACTCCACCTGTTGTTCCAAATATTGCTGCAGCACCTGTTGCTTCTCCCATTGGATTATCAAATTTACTATCTTCTAGTTTTTCAAATTCTATATTTGCTTGTTTTATCATTCTTGAAAGTTCTCTTGTTGTTATTACATTATCTACATCCCATAGTCCTTCATCATTTTTCATTTCTTCTCTTTGTCTTTCAAATTTTTTAGCAATACATGGCATTACTGATACCATATATATTTTACTTGGGTCTATTCCTTCTTTTTGTGCAAAATATGTTTTTACTAAAGCTCCAAACATTTGATGTGGAGATTTACATGTTGAAAGATGTGGTAATAATTCTGGATAATTCATTTCGATATATTTTACCCAGCCTGGAGAACATGATGTAATCATTGGTAATACTCCGTTTTGTGTAAATCTTTCTACAAATTCATTTGCTTCTTCCATTATTGTGAAATCTGCTCCTGTATTTGTATCAAATACTTTATCAAATCCTAATCTTTTTAATGCTGTTACCATTTTTCCTGTTACATTTGTTCCTATTGGCATTCCAAATTCTTCACCTAACGCTACTCTCGCAGCAGGTGCAGTTTGAACTACAACATATGTATCTGGGTCTTTCAATTTTACCCACACATCATCTATTGTTTCTTTTTCATGTAATGCTCCTGTTGGGCATGCTTGTATACATTGACCACAATTTGTACAGTTTACATCATTTAAACTATGGTCTCCTACTGTTGATATACATGATTCAAATCCACGATTTATACAGTCTATTGCTCCTATTTTTTGTACATTTTTACATGCTGCTACACATCTTCTACATAATATACATTTATTAAAATCTCTTACTATTGATGGTGATAAATTGTCTATTTTATGTTTTGTCATTTCTCCTGGAAATTCTACATCTAGTACATTGAATTTTGTTGCTAATGTTTGTAATTCACAATTTCCAGAACGTGTACATGTTAAACAATCTTTTGCATGGTTTGATATTATTAAATCAAGTATTACATGTCTCGCTTCTAGCACATTTGGTGTATGTGTATGTACTACCATTCCTTCTTCTACTGTTTGTATACATGATGTTGCAAATCCTCTTCTACCTTCTACTTCTACTATACACATTCTGCAGTCTCCCATTTCATTTATGTCTTTCAAAAAGCATAGTGTTGGTATATCTATTCCTACTTGTCTTGCTGCTTCTAATATTGTTGTTCCTTTTTTGGTTTTTACTTCTACTCCGTCAATTGTAAGTGTTACTAAATTTTCTTCCATATTATCCTCCTATTTTGGAAATTAATTTCCGATTGCTTTAAATGGGCAACTAGTTAAACAAGTACCACATTTTATACATTTGTCTTGGTCTATTACTCTTTTATCTCTTCCTTCTCCTTGTATTGCATTTACTGGACAATGTTTTTGACATAATCCACAACCTTTACATTTTTCTGGATTTATCGTTATTTTTGATAATGCCTTACATTCTAAAGTTTTACATTCTTTTTGGATTGCATGTTGTCTAAATTCTTCCCTAAAATATTTTAATGTGCTTATTACTGGGTTTGGTGCACTTTGACCTAATCCACATATACTTGCTTTTTGTATATTTGCTGCTAATTTTTCTAGTCTATATATATCAAATTCACTACCTTCTCCTGAACATAGTCTTTCTAGAATTTCTAACATTCTTTTTGTTCCAATTCTACATGGAGTACATTTTCCACAACTTTCACTTACAGTGAATTCTAAGTAGAATTTTGCTAAACATACCATACATTTTGTATCATCCATTATAATTAATCCACCTGAACCCATCATTGACCCAATTGCTTTTAATGATTCATAATCTATTGGTGTATCTAAGTGTTCTGCCGGTATACATCCACCTGATGGTCCACCTGTTTGTGCTGCTTTAAATTCTCTATTGTTTGGAATTCCTCCACCTATATCAAATACTATTTCTCTTAATGTTGTTCCCATTGGAACTTCTACTAATCCTATATTATTTACATTTCCTCCTAATGCAAATACTTTTGTTCCTTTTGATTTTTCTGTTCCTATTGATGAATACCATTCAGCTCCATTTAATAATATTCTTGTGATATTTGCAAATGTTTCTACATTATTTATTAGGGTTGGTTTTCCCCATAGTCCATGTTCTGCTGGATATGGTGGTTTTACTCTTGGTTGACCACGTTTTCCTTCTATTGATTCTAATAATGCGGTTTCTTCTCCACATACAAATGCTCCTGCTCCTAAACGGATTTCTACATCAAATTCGAAGTTTGTTCCAAATATGTTTTTTCCTAATATTCCATATTCTCTTGCTTCATCTATCGCTTTTTGAAATCTTTTTACTGCTATTGGGTATTCTGCTCTTATATATATATATCCTTTATTTGCTCCTATTGAATATCCTGCTATCATCATTGATTCTAATACTGAATGTGGGTCTCCTTCTAGGATACTTCTATCCATAAATGCTCCTGGGTCTCCTTCATCTGCATTACATACTACATATTTTTGCTCTGCTTCATATCCTTTTGTTATTTCCCATTTCTTGCCTGTTGGGAATCCTGCTCCTCCACGTCCTCTTAAACCTGATGCTTTTATTGTTTCTATTACTTCATCTGGTGTCATTTCTTTTAATACTTTTTCTAGTGCTTTATATCCATCAAATGCTATGTATTCATCTATTTCTTCTGGATTTATTACTCCACAATTTTTTAATGCTATTCTTTTTTGCTTTTTATAAAAATTTAGTTCATCTAAACTATTTACAATACTTCCATCTATATCTTTACATAATAGTCTTTCAACTAATTTTCCTTCTACTATATGTGTTTGAATGATTTCTTCACAATCTTCTGGTGTTACATTTGAGTAAAATGTGTCTTCTGGTCTAATTATTACTATTGGTCCTTTTGCACATAATCCAAAACATCCTGTCATTATTACTCTTACATTTTCTATATGTTTTTCTTCTAATATTTTTCTAAAATTTTCTAATATCTCAGGTGATTTTGATGAAGTACATCCTGTTCCATGACATACTAATATATGTTTTTCTCTTGTGTCTGCTTTCGTATTAACTCTTAAGTCTAATTCTTTTCTTTTTTCTTTTCTAATTTCATGTATTTGTTCTAAAGTTTTCATCTTATTCCTCCTTACTACTTAGTTCATCTAATACTTGGTCCATTTTCTGCACTGTTGCTTTTCCATATACTTCTCCATTTACTGTAAATACTGGTGCTAATCCACATGCTCCTACACATCTTGTTTCTTCTATTGAAAATTTTCCATCTGGTGTTGTTTCTCCTGGTTCTATTTTTAATCTTTCTTTTAATCTATCCATTATTTTTTGTGAACCTTTTACATAACATGCTGTTCCTAAACATACTGCTATATTATATTTTCCTTTTGGTTTTAGGGTAAATCTTGAATAAAATGTTACTACTCCATATATTTCTGCCATTGGCACATTTAAAAATTCTGATATTGCTTTTTGTGCATACATTGGCACATATCCATAATGTTCTTGTACTTCATTTAAAATTTGAATTAAATTGTCTTTTATTGGTTGATATTCTTTAAATAGTTTTTCTAAAAATTCATCTTTTCCTCCACATCCACATTGACAACATTTTTGCTTTTCTTCTCCCATATATTTTTCCTCCTAAGATATTTATATTTTTATGTTTCTTGTAAAATGCATTTTTATGAATTTTACATTGTTTTTATTATATCAAAGTATTCGATTTTGTACAATGTTTATTTCGATTTTTTTCGACTTTTTCAAAAGGGAACAGTCTGTTTGGAAAGGGATAATACTCTTTAGTGCGTTTTATAATAAATATTAAAAAGTTTATATATTACTATTCTATAGCAAAACCATATCTGGGGTCTTCGTCGGGGGTCTTTGCTTTATTTCATAGTAATATATAAACTTTTAATAGTATTAATGTAAATAATGCATTAAAGAGGACCGTCCTTTTCCAAACAGAACCGTCCCCTTTTTGTTCCTTTAGTTCATCCATTCTTTTCCATCTACGACTCTAGCAACCATCATAGATGAAACTGTGTCTCCAACAACATTAAGCATTGTTGCTGGTGCATCTATTATTGTAGCAATAATTGTTAATATTGGTAATGCTGCAGGTGGATATCCAAGCATACTAATTATTAACATTTCTGAAATTGTACCTCCACCAATTGGTACTGCTGTTACTAATAATGTTGCTAATAGTGCAACTCCAAGTATTCCTAATATACTTCCAGCAGTTGTTATATTTGTTCCAAATAAACATACTAAAAACATTATTTTAAACATTGAACCTATTATAGAGCCATCTTTATGAAAACTTGTTCCTAATGGTATCGTTGTTTCTGCAATGTCATCTGGAACTCCAATTTTCTTACTAGCTTCAACATTTACAGGTATTGAAGCTGCACTTGAACATGTTGCTAATGCTGTTAGAGTTGTTGGTACAACATTTTTCCAAAATGCTTTTGCTCCTTTTTTACCTCCTGCCATAAATGCATAAATTGTATATGCTATAAAATAAAATGCTATTGCTACTATTGTATATATTACAAAAGTTTTTAAATATCCTACGACAATTGTTTCTCCAAAACTTCCTACTAATGCTGCAAAATAACATCCCAGACCTATTGGAGCATAATACATAATGATTTTTACTACATTATTAATTATTTCATTAGCAGAGAGTAAAAACTCTGTTACTGGTTTAGCTTTTTCCCCTGTCATATTAATTGCTAATCCAAATATTACTGAAAATACTAATAATGCTACTATATTATCTTTTGATAATAATTTGTTAAAATCATTTACTGATATAAGACTTACTGTTCTATCAAGTAGACTCAAGTCTTCTTCTTCGCTTTCTTCTTCTATTGGCTCTTCTAATGAACTTTTGATTTTTTCTCCATCTTCTGGTTCTACTAATTTTACAAAATATGTACTAGCAAATCCTATCAATACTGCTATTATTGATGTAAATGCAAATACACATACTATTGTAATCATTATTTTGCCCAATCTTTTTGGTGTTTTCATTTTTGCTATTGATGTTGTGATTGTTAAGAATATTAGTGGGATGATTATCACTAATAAAAAGTTTAAGAATAAATCGCCTAAAGGACTTAGAATAGTTGCTTTTTCTTTAAATACAATTCCTACAATTGCTCCAACGATTATCGCAACTAATAATATAATCGTTGATTTGTAATTTGATAAAAATTTTTTCATAATACTACCTCTTTTTCTTTAAAGGCAACTGAAAATATAATTATATTTTCAGGATTTGTTTTATTATATATTATAATATTCTATTACGCAATAGTTTATGAA
>CALXJU010000037.1 GCA_944388705.1 uncultured Clostridia bacterium | reverse complement strand
ACAAAAAAATGATATAAACCTTGAAACAACAAGGTTGTAAGTAATTATAAAATTAATTTAGTGAACACAACCAAAAATTCAGATGGAGGTAGAGATGAAAGAGTTAAGAGTTAAAGATATAATTAGAGTTACAAATGGAAAATTACTCTGTGGAGATGAAAAAACGATATGTAACAATTTTTCAAAAGACACAAGAACGATACAAAAAGGAGATATATACATAGGCTTAAAAGGTGAAAAATTTGATGGAAGTAAATTTTGGAAACAAGCATTAGAAAATGGAGCAGAAGGAGTAATTATACAAGAACAAGAAATATCAAAAGAAGAAATGGAAAAATATTCTAATAAAATAATAATAGAAGTTGAAAATACACTAGAAGCTTTATATGAAATTGCAAGATATAAAAGAAGTTTATATGATATTCCAGTAATTGCTATAACAGGAAGTGTAGGAAAAACAAGCACAAAAGATATAATAGCAAGTGTAGTAAGTACACAATATAAAACTTTAAAAACAGAAGGAAATAATAACAATAACATAGGTTTACCATTAACAATCTTAAAATTAAAAGACCATGAAGCAGTTGTAATCGAAATGGGAATGAATCATTTTGGAGAAATAAGTTTATTGACAAGTATAGCAAAACCAACTCTTTCTGTAATTACAAATATAGGAACAGCACATATAGGAAATCTAGGTTCAAGAGAAAATATATTAAAAGCAAAACTTGAAATATTAGAAGGAATGGAAAAACCTAAAATTATAATTAATGATGATAATGATTTATTACATAAATGGTATTTAGAAAATAAAGAAAAAGTAGAAATACATCCATATAGTTTAAAAAATGCAAAAGATATAGAATTAAATGAAGAAAGTAGTACATTTAAAACCACAATAAAAAATGAAATTAAAATAACTGTACCAGTTGGAGGAGAACATTTTGTATATAATGCATTGTGTGCAATAGAAGTGGGGAAATTATTAAATATTTCTGATGAAAAAATACAAAAAGGAATAGCTGAATTTGAACTAACTAAAAAAAGAATGGATATAAGAAAATTAAAAAATGGTGCAATATTAATAAATGATAGTTATAATGCAAGTTATGAATCAATGAAAGCAAGTTTAGAATATTTGTCTAAATATCCAGGTAAGAGAAAAATTGCAGTATTAGGAGACATGTTTGAATTAGGAGAATATTCAACTGAATTACATGAAAAAGTTGGAAAAGAAGTAACAAAAAATAAAATAGATATATTAATATGTTCTGGAGAGAATTCAAAATATATAATAAATAATAGTAGCATGGTAGAAAAATATTATTTAAAAAATAATGAAGAAATATTGGAAAAATTACAGCAAATTTTATCAGACGGAGATGTTGTATTAGTAAAAGCATCAAATGGAATGAAATTTTACGAAATTTGTCAAAAACTATAGATTTTTTTACAAAGAATTGATATAATACAAGTACCAATTTTTTGGGAGGACGTCAAATGAAATTTAAAGATTATTACAAAATATTAGAATTAGAAAATAGTAGAGTAACTATTGAACAAATAAAAACAGCATATAGAAAACAAGCTAAAAAATACCATCCAGATGTAAATGTTGGAGATAAGTTAGCAGAAGAAAGAATAAAAGATATAAATGAAGCATATAGAATACTATCAGAACCATCATCAAAAAGAAAATATGATAGAACATGGAATTATAATGTAGGAAATAAACAAAGAAAGGCTAAACAAAAAACATCAGGAGAAATGGCAGGAGACTTTTTTGGAATGTTCTTCGGAAACAACCAAATAAGAGAAGAAATAGCACAAAGTAAATTACCACAAATAAAAGGAGAAAATATAGAAACAGAAATAAACATATCAATAGAAGATGGATTTTATGGAACTGATAAAAAAATAGCTTTAAAAAATCTAGAAGGAAAAGATAAATTTATAACAGTAAAAGTACCAGAAGGAATTCAAAATGGTGAAAAAATTAGATTAGTTGGACAAGGAAAAGAAGGAAAAAATGGCGGAAAAAATGGAGATTTATATATAAAAATCAATATACAAGATAGTAAAAAATATAAATTAGAAGGAAAAGACTTATATACAGAAATTTTAATATCACCATGGGAAGCAGCTTTAGGAACAAAAGCAAAAGTAAATTCAATAGATGATACAAAAACACAGATTTTTATACCAAGTGGAATACAATCAGGAGAAGTAATTGAAATACCTCAAAAAGGATATAAAACAACTAATGGTGAAAGAGGAAATTTAATTGCAAAGGTAAGAATTGTAGTTCCAAATAAATTAACAAAAGAAGAAACAGAAATGTTTAAAAAATTAAAAGAAATATCAAAATTTAATCCAAGAAGAATCTAATGTTTTGAAAAACGGACAAACAGTTGACAAAAAAGCATTTATAGTGTATAATAATAGTTGGTGAGTTCGTAAACATAAGATAAACTATGGATTAAAAATCATAGGAATGAGGTGTAATATTAAATGGATATGTTACAAGGAAAACATTTTAGTATAACAGATCCAAAAGGAGTAAACACAGTAATTTATCAAATTAATGAAACAGAAAAAGAATTTTTAAACGAATATCCAAAATATACAATTGAAAGATTAGACTTTACTGAGGAAATTAGAGGAGAAACAAGAAGAAAGACTTTTTATGTTGACGAACCACAACCAGAAGGAAATCAATTAGTAATATTATCATTTGGAAAAGAAAATGTAATAATAAATACAGGAATACTAATTGGGGACGAAGTAAAAATATCAAAAAAACCAACACCATTTAAATTCAATACATTATATTCAGAAGAAGAACAAGAATATAAAGAATTTAATTACACACCAAATTTAAAAAGAGACATTTGTGTAATTGACCCAGAAACTACAGAAGAATTAAAACCTAGACTTTATTTTGATGAAAAAGAAAATAAAGTAAAGGGAAGATGTAAATTAAAACCAAATAAATCTTATTTCGCATTTGAAATAAGAGAATAGAAAATTAAGGAGGCAATTTACTATGCTAAATGACACAGTAAATGGAGAAATACAAAATAGTAATGCAAGGAGTGTAATGATAAATAAGAAAAAATTCAAACCAGCAGGAATAAAAAATACTCCTAAAGTAGTGGCTGTGGAGATTAGACAAGAAGATAAAGAAAAAGTTAGAAGTTTAAAAACAGGAAGTCATGTAGCTATTCCAACAATAGTAACAAATTATAAATCAAATGTACAAGCTATAAATGTTGCAGATTTTTTACAAGCAGGAGAATTTGTATCAATTAAAGCATATGATGGAAATAGAAAAGACATGGAAAAGAAAAAAGCAAAACAAGAAGCAGCAAAGGTAAAGGAAGATAGAGGAAGCGAGAAATAATATAACCAAAGAGAAGGTGATTTACATATGAATTACAAAGTAGAAGGAGCATTACGAAGAAATAGAAAATATTTTATATTATTTGCAATACTATGGTTATTTATAGCCATAGTATTAATCGTGCCTGTAACATTATTTCTTTCTATAGGAGGACAAGAAGGAATGCAGGCATTTGTAGATGCAATTATGAAGCCTGTAGCAAGTTTTTCAGAAATAACTTCACGAAACTTAATGGGAGCATATTTAAAAAATTTAGGAATATTTACAATAATATATGCAATCTTTTTTGTAATAGGAGTTGCAAGATCAGCGCCTAAAAATGAATTTACTGATTTTGAACATGGTTCAAGTGATTGGAGCAAAAATGGTGAACAATATCAAGTATTAAGTAATAAAAAAGGAATAATTTTAGCAGAGAACAATTATTTACCAGTAGATAAAAGAGGAAATGTCAATGTATTAGTAGTCGGAGGTTCAGGTTCTGGTAAATCAGCATCATATGTAATACCTAATGCATGCCAATTGCTAGGTTCATATGTATTTACAGATCCAAAAGGAGAATTATATGATGAGACTGCGGGATATTTAAAGGCAAATGGATATAATATTAAAGTATTAAATTTAGTAAAACCACAATATAGTGATGGATATAATCCATTAATGCATATATCATCAGAAATAGATGTAGATGTTATAGCAAATACAATTGTAAAAGGACAGAAAACAGAAGGCTCAGGAACAGATCCATTTTGGGATGATTCAGCAGAAATGTTATTAAAAGCATTAATATATTATTTGATAGCTACGAGACCTAATGAGGAGCAAAACTTGGCAAGTTGCGCAGAGTTAGTAAGAGCGGCAAATTCAAATGGTGGAAATAACTTATTAACAGATTTAATGAGTAAACTGCCACGTGAACATCCAGCAAGAATGAATTATAAATCAATTGAAATAGCACCAGAAAAAACATATAGTTCAATATTAAGTACATTACAATCAAAATTAGGAAAATTTGACTCAAAAGAAATAGCAGAATTAACATCAACAGATACAATAGATTTTGAAGAAATAGGAAGCAAAAAAACAGCAGTTTATGTAATATCACCAGATACACATACAGCATATGATTTTTTGCTAACAATATTCTTCTCACAAATGATACAACAATTATATAATTTTGCAGATGATAATGGAGGAAAATTAAAAGTTCCAACATATTTTATACTTGATGAGTTTGCAAATATAGGAAAAATACCTGACTTTGATAAAAAAATATCAACATCAAGAAGTAGGAAAATATCGTTTAGTGTAATTTTACAAAACTTAGATCAATTGGAAGCGGTATATGAAAAATCATATGAAACAATAATAGGAAACTGTGACACACATCTATTTCTAGGAAGTAACTCATATAAAACAGTAGAATATTTCTCAAAAGCATTAGGAGAAAAAACAATTGCAAGAGATAGTATTTCTATAAATAGAGATAGACAATATTTTAAAACAGGAGAAAGTGTATCAGACCAGGTAATGGCAAGAGCATTAATGACACCAGATGAATTAAGAAGATTAGATAATGATTTATGTATTATATATGAAAAAGGGATAAAACCAGTAAAAGCAAATAAATTTTATTACTTTAAACATAAAAATATGGTAAGCAAATTGAATAAATTTGCAATTAGCCATAATGATATTGGAGAAATTCAAAGAGGAGAATGGAGAAAATTTAATCCATATAATCCTTGGACAGAAAGTAAAGATTCTAAAGAACCACAAAATTTAAAAGTAGAATCTTTAGATGATTTATTTGAAGAAGATACAAAAAATGAACCAGTTTCAGTTGGGGCACCAATTAATGAGATGAAATTGGAAGTTAAACCTGAAATGAAACAAGAACAACAAACAAAGAATGATTCTTTAAAAATAGAATCAGAACCAGTAAAAAATGAACCAACATTTCCTATTCAGGTGGAAGAAGAATCATATGATTTACAAAAAGAATTAGAGGCAAAATTTGATGAACTATTTGGTCCTTTAGATGATTAATAATATGACACTAATTAGAAATAATTAGTGTTATTTTTTTACGAAAAAACTTTCGCAAAAAAGTATTGAAAAAAAATAAAAAATAAGATAAAATATAAACACAATAAAACAGATAGGAGGCTATAAAATGAAATTTGTACATATAGCAGACATGCATTTTGATTCTCCATTTACTACTTTATCAGATAAAGGGAATTTAGGAGAAAAAAGAAGAATAGAGCAAAGAAAAATATTCAAAAAAGTAATAGAATATATAAAAGAAAATAATATAGAATATTTATTTATATCAGGAGATTTATACGAACACAAATATATAAGAAGAACAACAATAGAATATATAAATGATTTATTTAAAGAAATTCCGGAAACAAAGATATTTATTTCTCCAGGGAATCATGACCCATATTTAAAAAAATCATATTACAATGACTTTAATTGGAACAAAAACGTAAAAATTTTTAATTCTGAGGTAGAAAAAGTAGAATTAGAAAATATAGATATATATGGATATGGATTTGATGATTTTTATTGTTCAGAAGCGAAAATAGAAGATTTAAAGATAAGTAATCCAGAAAAAATAAATATACTAATAATACATGGAACATTAGATGGTGCAAATTTAGAGGACAAGCAATATAATTCAATGAGTAAAAAAATGCTTGAAGAAAAAGGATTTGATTATATAGCATTAGGTCATATACATAAAACAAACTATTCAGAAAAAGAAAAAATAATATATCCAGGTTCAACAATGTCATTAGGATTTGATGAATTAGGTGAACATGGAATGATAGTAGGAGAAATAACAAAACGAGAAAATAAAATAGAATTTATAAAATTGGATGAAACAGAATTTGTAGAATATGAATTAGATTGTACAGAAATACAATCAATAGAGGAACTAATTGAAAAAATAAATAATATAAAAATAGAAGAAAATAAATTATATAAAATAATATTAACAGGAAAAAGAAATTTTGAGATAAATATATATAATTTATATAAATATGATTTAAATGAAAAAATAATAAAAATAAAAAATCAAACAAAGCCAAATTATGATATAGAAGAAATAGTAAGAGAAAATACCCTAAAAGGGTTATTTGCCAAAGAAATAATAAGAGAAATGAATAAAAAAGAATATTCACAAGAAATTATAGAAAATGCATTAGAAATAGGAATGGAAATATTGGAATAATGGAGGGATTTATTTGAAAATAAATAAAATAAAAATAAATTCATATGGTAAATTAAAAAATAAAGAAATTAATTTAAAAAATAATATAAATATAATATATGGAAAAAATGAAAGTGGTAAATCAACTTTATTAAAATTTATATTAAATATATTTTATGGTACATCAAAAAATAAAAAAGGAAGAGATATTTCAGATTTTGAAAAATATAAACCATGGGATAGTGAAGAATTTTCTGGTAAATTATCATATGAATTAGATAATAAAAATAAATATGAAATATATAGAGAATTTAATAAAAAAAATCCAACAATATTTAATGAAAAAGGAGAAGATATTACAAAAGAATTTAATATTGATAAAAATAAAGGAAGTGAATTTTTTTACGAGCAAACTCAAATAAATGAAGAAATGTTTTTAGCAACATCAATTGCAATGCAACAAGAGGTAAAAATTGGAAGAGATGCACAAAGTACATTAATACAAAGGTTATCAAATCTCTTAGGGACAGGCGAAGATAATGTTTCTTATAAAAAAGCAATAGAAAAACTTAATAAAAAACAATTAGATGAAATTGGAACAGAAAGAAGTAGAGAAAAACCAATAAATATTTTAGAAAAAAATATAGAAAAAAATAAAAATGAAATTAATGAATTAAAAAAATATGAAAATATTTTATATGAAATAGAAGAAGAAAAAAATAAAATAAAAAATAATATAGAAAAAAATAAAATAAAAAATAATTTATTAAAAGAAATAAAAAAAATAAAAGATAAAAATAATATAGAAAATGAGAAAATAAAAATAAAAGAAAAAATAAATGAAGAAAATAAAAATAAAATAGAAGAAATAAAAAATAAAATACAAATAAAAGAACAAGAATATTCAGAAAAAAATAATGATAAAAAATATTTAGATAAAAAATACGAAAAAAATAAATTAAATAATAAATTAAATATTTTTTTAATAATTTTAATTTTAATTAATATTTTATGGATAATTTTTATTCCAAAAATAATAAATAATTTAATAATTAAATATATTTTTCTTCTTACAGTACCAATGTATTTAATTTTTTGTATATTTTTAAAAAATAAATTAAATAAAAAATTAAGAAATTTAGAAAAAAATAAAAGAGAAGAATTAGAAAAAATAGAAAATGAAAAAAATAATTTAATAAATGAGAAAAAAATAATAGAAAAAAATTGGCAAGAAATAAATAATGAAATAAATAAAATTAAAACAGAAAATAATTCAAAAAATAATTTAGAAGAATATAAATTATTAAATAAATATAAAAATGAACTTGATGAAGAAGAAATAAATAATTTATTAGATTCAGAAAAAATTGAAGAAGAAATAAATATTAATGAATATAAATTAAATAATGATAAATTAGAAATAAATAAATTAGAAATAAAAAAAGATAATATAGAACCACAACTAGAAAATTTATCAAAATTAGAAGAAGAATTAATAGCTTATGAAGAACAACATGAAAATTTACAAAAAATAAATATGAGTATAGAATTAACAAAAAAATTATTAGGAAATGCATATGAAAGAATGAAAAATAGTGTAAGTCCAATTTTTACAGAAAAATTATCAAAAAATATTGCTAAAATTACAAAAAATAAATATACTAATTTATATTTTAGTGATGACCAAGGATTAACTATTGAACTTGATAATGGAAATTATATTCCAGCAGATAGATTAAGTATAGGTACAATTGACCAATTATATTTATCATTAAGACTTGCAATGTTAGATGAAATTTCAAATGAAAAAGTTCCAATTATTTTAGATGAAGCTTTTGCATATTTTGATAATGATAGATTAAAAAATATTTTAATTTATTTAACATCAGAATTTAAAGATAGACAAATTATTATTTTAACATGTACAAAAAGAGAAAAAGAAATTTTAGATAGAGAAAAAATAAAATATAATGAAGTTATACTTTAGAGTATAACTTTTTATATTGACAAATACTTGAAAAAGCTTAATATATATAGTATAATATTTTAAGTAAAAAAAGAAAGAGGAGATAAAAATGTTTGACAAATTAGAGGCAGTAGAAAAAAGATATGAAGAATTAACAAAACAAATAAGTGACCCAGAGATAATAGCAAATCAAGCTGAATGGCAAAAACTAATAAAAGAACATAGTTCAATTGAAGAAGTAGTATTAAAATATAGAGAATACAAAAAAGAAATGCAAAGAATGGAAGATGCAAAAGAAATGATGGAAGATAAAGAATTAAAAGAACTTGCAGAAATAGATTTTCACGAAGCAAAAGAAAATCTTCCTAAAATAGAAGAAGAATTAAAAGCTTTATTAATTCCAAAAGACCCAAATGATGATAAAAATATAATATGTGAAATACGTGCAGGTGCTGGAGGAGAAGAAGCAGCATTATTTGCAGGAACACTATTTAGAATGTATTCAATGTATGCAGAAAGAAAACATTGGAAAATAGATGTATTAAATGAAAATGAAACAGAATTAGGTGGATATAAAGAAATATCATTTATGGTTACTGGAAAAGGAGCATATAGTAGATTAAAATTTGAAAGTGGTGTACATAGAGTACAAAGAGTACCAGATACAGAAAGTAGTGGAAGAATACATACATCAACAGCTACGGTTGCAGTACTTCCAGTAGTAGAAGATGTAGAAATTGAAATAAATCCAGCAGATATAAAAATGGAAGTGTTTAGAGCATCAGGAGCAGGTGGACAGCATATTAACAAAACATCATCAGCCGTAAGATTGATACATGAACCAACAGGAATAGTTGTAGAATGTCAAACAGAACGTTCACAATTACAAAATAGAGAATATGCCATGAAAATGTTACGTTCAAGGTTATATAATATAGAAAAAGAAAAACAAGATGCAGAAATATCAAATGCAAGAAAAACACAAGTTGGTAGTGGAGATAGAAGTGAAAAAATAAGAACATATAATTATCCACAAGGACGTATAACAGATCATAGAATTGGAATGAGTGTATTTCAAATGGAAAATTTCTTAAATGGAGATATTGATGAAATGGTAGATAATTTAATTGCAGCAGATAGAGCGGAAAGATTAAAAGGAGAAGAAGAATAAAAGTAATAAAAAAACTCTTTTAAAATATATTAATATTAAAGGAGTTTTTTTTATGGGAGACATTGTAAATACAACGATTATCGGATTATTTTTTGGAACTATAGGAACAACTATTGGAGGTATAATAGGATGTTTTATAAATAGTAAATCAGATAAATTTTTGAGTTTTATATTATCATTTGCAGCAGGATTAATGATGGCAGTAATATGTTTTGATTTAATACCAGAAGCATTAGAAATAAGTCAAATGTCAGAAGCTATAGTAGGAATATTTATTGGTATAATAGCTATGATAGTATGTGATTTGACAGTAGATAAAAAATTTAAGAAAAAATCAAAAACATTAAACACAAAAAATAATCTATTAAAAACAGGTATAATAGTAAGTATTGGTCTAGCAATACATAATATTCCAGAAGGTTTAGCAATAGGGTCTGGATTTGATGCTTCAATTAAGTTAGGGTATTCCCTAGCAATTGCAATATGTTTTCATGATATACCAGAAGGGATATCAATGGCATTACCAATGAAAAATGGTGGTATGAAAATTTATAAAATAATGTTTTATGTAATATTATCAGGAATAGCAACTGGAATAGGAGCATTAATAGGAAGTATAGTAGGAAAAGTATCAGAACAAATAATAGCAATATGTTTAAGTTTTGCGGCAGGGGCAATGCTTTATATTGTATCTGGAGAATTAATACCAGAATCAAATAAATTATATAAAGGAAGAATGTCAGCAATAGGAAATATGATAGGATTTATAATTGGAATAATAGCTACAAAAATATAAAATAATAAAAAAACTATTGCAAAAAAAGAAAAAATATAGTAAAATACAAACAAATATTTGAAGAAAGGACAAAAATAATGGAAGAAAAACTAAAAGAATTAAATGATAAACAATATGAAGCAGTAATAAATACAGAAGGACCATGTTTAGTAATAGCAGGAGCAGGAAGTGGAAAAACAAAAGTATTAACATATAAAATAGCATATTTAATGAATGAAAAAAATGTATTACCATGGAATATATTAGCAATAACATTTACAAATAAAGCAGCAAATGAAATGAAAGAAAGAATAGAGGCAATAGTTGGAGAAGCAGTAAAAGATATGTGGATAGGAACATTTCACTCAATATGTGTACGAATACTAAGAAAATTTATAGATAGAATAGGGTTTTATTCATCATTTATAATATTTGATACAACAGACCAAAGAACAATGATAAAACAAATATTAAAAGATTTACAATATGACGAAAAATTATATAGTGATAGAAGTGTAATATCAGAAATAAGTAATGCAAAAAATGAAATGTTAGATCCAGATGCATATTTGGCAAGAGCACAAGGAGATTTCAGAAAAGAAAAAATAGCTGTAGCATATGAAAGATATCAAAAAAGATTAAAAGAAAATAATGCAATAGATTTTGATGATATAATAAATTATACAATTAAAATATTAAAGGAAAATGTTGATGTACTTGAATATTATTCAAACAAATTTCAATATATATTAGTAGATGAATATCAAGACACAAATAAATCACAATTTACATTAGTAAAAATGCTTGCATCAAAACATAAGAATATTACAGCTGTAGGTGATAATGATCAAGGAATTTATAGTTTTAGAGGAGCAGATATTTCAAACATATTAAATTTTGAAAAAGATTTTCCAGGAACAAAAATAATAAAACTAGAACAAAATTATAGATGTACAGGAAATATTCTAAAAGTAGCAAATGCAGTAATAAAAAATAATGAAGTAAAATATGATAAAAAATTATGGACTGAAAATGAAGTAGGAAATTTACCAAAAGTATTTTCAGCAGATAATGAATATGATGAAGGAAGATATATTGCAGAACAAATAGAACATTTAAGAAGAGAGGAATATTACAAATATTCAGATTTTGCGGTATTATATAGAATGAATACACAATCAAGAGCAATAGAAGAAATATTAAGGAGAGAAGGAATTCCATACAAAATAATAGGTGGATTAAAATTCTATGAAAGAAAAGAAATAAAAGATATTATATCATATTTAAGATTGGTACAAAATACATCAGATAATTTAAGCTTAAATAGAATAATAAATGAACCTAAAAGAGGGATTGGAAAAACAAGTCTAGATAATATTTCAAAAGTAGCAGAACAATTCGGAATATCAATGTATGAAGTTATTAAAAATGCAGAACAATATGGATTAAATAGAGTATATCTAAATACAAGAGAATTTGTAAATTGTATGGAAGAAATAATTGCTAAAAAAGATGAATTAAAAATTTCTGAATTAATTAAAAAAATCTTAAAAGATACAGGATATACACAAAGCTTAGAAAATGAAAATACAGTTGAGGCAGAAAATAGAATAGCAAACTTAGACGAATTTTTAAATGTAGCAATAGAATTTGAAGAAGAATCTGCTGAAAATGGATTAAGTGACTTCTTAGAAGGAATAACACTTTCAAGCGATTTAGATAATATGGAAGAAACAGATGAATCAGTAACATTAATGACATTACATAGTGCAAAAGGTCTAGAATTTCCAACAGTATTTTTGGTGGGAATGGAAGAAGGAATTTTTCCAGGATATAAATCAATAGGAGAGCAAAAAGAACTAGAAGAAGAAAGACGTTTATGTTATGTTGGAATAACTAGAGCAAAAGAAAACTTATATCTAACAAATAGTAAACAACGTACAACATTTGGTTCAACTACACATAATCCTCCATCAAGATTTTTGGAAGAGATACCAAAAGATTTATTAGATGGATATGAGAAAATAGGAAAAGCTACAAAAAGAGAAAACATATTTGGAGATAGTGGATATACTTGGAGCTATGGAAATAGGGATAATGGAAATATTAAAACATATAAAGTTCCTGAACCACAATATGCAACTTCTGCAACAAGTTCAAATACAAGTTATGCATTTAGAACAGCAGAAAGTTTCTTAAGTAATTTAAATAAAAAAGCCGAACAACAAACAATCGATTTTTCAGAGTATAAATCAGGAGTTAGAGTTTATCATAAGAAATTTGGAGAAGGAACAATTAATTATGTTGAAGAAGAAGGAAATGACTTGAAAGTAGATATTAATTTTGATAAGGTTGGACATAAGAGGTTAATGGCTAAATTTGCAAATTTAGAAATAATGTGAGGTGGGAATTAAATCCCACTTTATTTTTTATTTTGGTATAAATTACCTAAAAATGTACATAATAGAAATATATCAAAAAAGAAAGGGTGATTTTAATGGCAAATTTAACACAAGCAGAATTACAACACTTAAGACATTTAATAGGAGCACATGAAACAGCTTATCAAAAATTGAATACTTATTCTAATCAAGTTCAAGATGCTCAAATAAAGCAAATGTTCACAAAGTCAGCACAAGATGCATTAAACACAAAACAAAAATTAATGAATTTTTTAAATAATTAAGGAGAGATGAATATGGATGAAAAAACAATGGTTAATGACATATTAGGTAGTGTAAAAGCAGATTTAACTGCTTATCAAACAGCTATTACAGAAACAGAAAATATGCAACTTAGACAAACACTTCAACAAATTAGAAATAGTGATGAAAGTTTTCAATATGAGTTATTTAAAGTGGCAAATGCAAAAGGATATTATAAACCAGCACAAAAAGCTACAACAACAGAAATTGAAACTTTAAAAACTGAATTGCAACAAGGGTAATATTATTTTATTAAATTAGTATTTTTAGTAAAAACCAAATTAAGCGATATATATTACTATTTCATAGTCGAAACATAGCTGGGGTTTTCGTACCAGGGTCGACTTTATTCAATAGTAATATATATCGCTTAATTTGGTTTTGTTAAAAATCGAAGTAGGCAATGAATATTATTGTTTTTACTAAAAAATACAATTAGGTGGTATATATTACTATTTCATAGCCAAACCATATTTGGGGTCTTCGTCGGGGGTCTTGGCTTTATTCAATAGTAATATATACCACCTAATTCGATTTTTTAAAAAAGAAATAGGGAATAAAATGAAGGAAATGAGAGTTAAAAAGAGAAAAATAAGTATAAAATTACTTAGAAGCACTTTAAGAATAATTGATAAAAATTTATAATTTATATAAAATATAAAAAAATGTGTAAAGGGAGAAATCTAATGATAAAAAAGTTACTTGTATTTACAAGAAAATCAATGAAGCTCACAATACTTATAGGAATTTCAATCTTTTTAATAATTTGTGCATTTGTATTATTTTTTAAACCAATATATAGTGTAACAATAAATGGAGAATTTGTAGGATATAGTAAAGATAAAAGCAAATTACAAATGAAAATTAATAATTATATGGAAGGTGAAGATGAAGAAAATCCTAATGTAGCATTTGTACAAGTTGAAAATCAAAATTTACCTCAATATAAATTATGCCTTTTAAAAAGAAATGTTACAACAAATGATGATGAAATATTTGATATGGTAAAACAAGCAGGAATACCATATTATAAATATTATGCAATATTAGAAGGAGAAGAAGAAAAGGCATATGTAGCAGATTTTGCATCAGCTGAACAAATAGTAACACAATTAAAAGAAAAGGAAAGTACAAACATAGACAAAATATCAATATTAGAATTATATGATACCAAATTAGCAGAATTTGCAACAGTAGAAGATACAGTTGCAGCTTTATATGTAAAAAAAGTAGTTCAACCTAAAAAAGTTGTAACTACAGGAAAGGTAAATACATCTTCAAAAGTATCATATCAAAAAGTATCATTAGGAATAAATTTAATAAGACCAATATCAGGAACTATAACTTCAAGATTTGGTGCTAAAAGTAATATTAGGTCAAGTGATCATACAGGATTAGATATAGCTGCACCAAGAGGAACAAAAATAAAAGCAGCAGCAGCAGGTACAGTTACTTTTTCAGGAAAAAAAGGTTCATATGGATATTTAACTGTAGTATCACATGGAAATGGTGTTGAAACATATTATGCACATTGTAGTAAATTATATTATAGTGCAGGAACAAGAGTTGAACAAGGGCAAGTTATAGCAGAAGTAGGAAGTACAGGTAATAGTACAGGAAATCATCTACATTTAGAAATAAGAGTAAATGGAGTCGCATATAATCCACAGAATTATCTTTACTAAAATAAAATATCACTATTTATATTGTCAAAAAAATTTGACCATAAATAGTGATATTTTTTATATGTAATATTTGATAAAACTCATTATATTACTTTTATCTAAAATTACTTTTCCATATTCATTAAGAATTCCTTCAAAAGTATCAGAATATAAAATAGGATTAGCAAATTCAGTTAAAATATTATAAAAGTAATTATGTGAAATTTCATCAAAAAGTGAAATATGTAAATAATAAGAGCCATTATATAGTATTACAGATAAATCATTAAAATTATTTATATTTTCTAAATATGGACAAAAAGATAGAAAATTATCAAAATTTTCAAACTCAAAGAACATATTAGAAAAATCATTATATTCTATATGATTGGACAGTTTAGTAATAGTAAAAATTAATCCTCCACCAGTTGACATTATTGCTTCAACTAATAATTTAGAATCATCAGTCTGAAAACCAACTTGTTTTTCAGCTTCTTTTAATATATTCTGTAAAATTTTTTGAGATACAGAACTATTAGAAAGAAATGATTTTGCTGAAATATTATTTGAGTTCATATCTTCTAAAGAAAAAATAATTTTAATTTTACTATCTGTAATTTTTTCGAATTTCATTTAAACCTCCATATCTATAAATATATTATACTATGAAATGATATAGAATTAAAGGAACAAAATATGGTAAATTTAAAATATTATATGAAAAAATTTTAATAAAGTTCATGTGTGGATAAAATATGTATTCAAATTAAAGAAAATCTATAAATGGTAAAATTAAATTACCGTTTTAAGATAAATAAAAAGACACATAATTAAAACTTATGATACAATGTTGGT
>CALXJU010000036.1 GCA_944388705.1 uncultured Clostridia bacterium | reverse complement strand
ACTATGGAATAAAGCAAAGACCCCCGACGAAGACCCCAGATATGGTTTTGCTATGGAATAGTAATATATAAACTTTTTAATATTTATTATAAAATATATAAAAGAGGAATGTTTACATCTATACATACTTTCTATTATTAAAAATTTTATCCATATATTCATCTGGATATCTTTTGTCCAAATACTTTTCAAGCTTATTGCTAGGTGGTATATTTTCTATTCTCTCTGATTGTCTATCAGCAGCTAATGCTGAAATTGTTAAATCATATGTCATAAATATCATTAATATAATTGTAAAGCTTTGAACTATTTTCATTTCTAATTTTGTATCCAATTTTTCTATAAGTGGCAAAATGAATTTTATATATAAAATTCCTGCAATTCCCCAATAAGTACAGTGTAATAAACTTGTTCTGCCATTTAAATTAAATGGTAAGTATGAATAATCCCATGAAATAGTTCCAAACCACATTTCTTGAACCCAAGAACATAAATATTCAGTAACTCCTCCAAGTAACATACTTATTAAAAATACTTGTGGTAATTTTCTAACTTGTACTTTTTCGAAAAATATATAATACATAATACCTCCTAGACCATATACTGGTATAAAAGGTCCATAAATTACTCCTTGCCTTATTTCAAAATGTCCTTTTTGAAATAAAACTACTATTGTTTCAAAAATATAACCACATATACTTCCTATTATAAATATTAAAAATACTTTTTCTATTGCTTTAAATTTTTCTTTCATAACCTTCTCCTATTATGTTGTTTTTACCATTATATCGTTTTTTATTTATTTTGGCTATATTTTTTTCTTAAGATTTTCTTACGATTTCGTAAGATAGTAAAATCAAATATATTACTCTCTCATAACCGAAACATAGCTGTGTTTTTCGTACAAATGTCGGTCTTATTTGATAATAATATATTTGATTTTAAACAACTTATGAATCTATAACAAATAAATTACATTTACAAATTCCTTCTTTTATGAATTGGTCACATGGACACATTGTAGTTTCATCCATTTGAACTCTACAAGGACAATGTCCATTTTTTCTGTATATTCCTTCTATTATTTTACTTACATATTCTTTATCTGGATTTAATCTATATCCTTTCATCTTATTCCTCCTATTCGTCTATATATTTTGACATTTCTGATACTATTTCGTTTTCACTCATAAATCCTTCCATTCTATTTAAAGGTCTTCCATCTTTAAAAATAATCATTGTTGGTACTACTTCAATTCCATATTTTAAAGCTAAATCTCTAGCTCCATCTATATCTACTTTAGCTATATCAAATCCTGCTCTAGAATTTGATATTTTTTCTAATACTGGTCCTAACATTCTACATGGTCCACACCAAGTTGCAAAAAAGTCAACCAATATTGGTGTTTTTGATTTTAATACCTCACTTTCAAAATTTTCTTGATTTACATGTTTTAACATATTTTTTCTCTCCTTTCTATTCTACACTTTTTAAACTTTCAATCATATCTATCTTTTTTAATACAAAATATGTTGAAATATTAACTATTATTGTAAATGCTACTGTTATTAGTATAGCATATAAATAACTTATTGGATGCACAATTTTACTAAATCTTAACATATTTATTTCACATGTTCCTATTATATAGAAATTTAAGAAATATCCTAATATTAATCCTAATGCAATTCCTATAATAGTTAGTAAAATCGATTCTCTTCCTATATAATTATATACTTCATTATCATAAAATCCTAGTACTTTTATTGTTGCAAGTTCTCTTGTTCTTTCACTTATATTTACATTTGTTAGATTATATAATACTACAAATGCTAAAATTCCAGCTGCACCTATTAATATTACTACTATATAATCTAATGATTTTAATGTATCATCTAATACTTTCATTGTTGATGATATTCTTGAAACTGATGATATTTCTTTTTGTTCCATCAAATGTGTTACAAATTCATCTTCTTTTTCTTCTGTTAATTCTACATCTTTAGTTAATATTACATTTGTTTTATATTGTTTTTGTAATAGTTGTTCATACATTTCTTTTGACATATATATATAATGTGATACATAATTTTCTACTATATTTGATATTTTTACTTCATATTCATTATTATCTGTATCTCTTATTATTATTGTTTCTCCGCTTTTTACGCCTAGTAGTTGTGCTGCTTTATCAGTTAAACATATTTCATTTTCTTTTAAGGTTACTTCTTGTTTTGTTTTTATATCTTTTAAATTTATTAAATCTTTAAAGTCATCTTTTGGTATTACTATTTGTACATCTTCTTCATTTTCATTTTTTACTGCTACTGCTGATGTCATATATGTTTCAATCAGTTCTTCTATATTTTCATTTTCTGATAATTTTGTAATAAATTCTTGTTTTTCTTGTTCTTCTAATTCATCTTTTAAATTTATCTGTAAACTATAATTAAACACATTTTCAAATTGATTTGGTAATATTGCTTTTATTGAGTCTTTTAAGCCAAATCCTGTTAATATTAATGCTGTACATCCTGATATTCCTATTATGGTCATTAATACTCTTTTTTTATACCTAAATATATTTCTTATTGTAACTTTTTGACTAAAGTTTAATTTTTTCCATATAAATGGTATTTTTTCTAATAATACTCTGTTTCCTTTTTTTGGTGCTTTTGGTCTCATTAATGTTGCTGGCATGCTTTTTAGTTCTTTTATTGCTGAATATATTGTTGAACCTATTATACATATACATATTAGTATTAAGCCTAATCCTCCATATTGCCAATTGAAGTTTAAGTTAATTTTATCTTTCATTTCATACATTACTGAATACATATCCCATATTATTGCTGGTAATGTTGCAAATCCTACACACATCCCAAGTATTCCGCCTATTACACTTGCAAGACTTGCATATAATATATATTTACTTATTATTTGAAATTTGTTATATCCTAATGCTTTTAATGTTCCTATTTCCATTCTTTGTTCTTCTACCATTCTTGTCATTGATGTTAATGATATTAATGCTGCTACTGCAAAAAATACTATTGGAAATACTTGTGATATATTTTCTACACTTTGTGTGTCTTGTATAAAACTTACATATCCTGAATTAGCATTTCTATCTAATATATACCATTCTGGTTGTTCTATGTCATTTACTTTTTCTTTTGCATCTAATAGTTCTGCTTCTGCATCTTCTATTTTTTGTTCAAATTCTTGTCTATTTTGTTCTAATTCTTGTTCTCCTTCTTCTATTTCCCTTTTTGCATTTTCTATTTCTTTTTTTGCTTCTTCTATTTGTGAATATGTATTTGTTTTAGTTTTATTAAGTTGCTGTTCTTGTGTTTCAAGTTGTGCTTTTCCTTGCTCTATTTGTTTTTTGGCTTTCTCTATTTCTTGTTTTCCTTGTTCTATTCCTTGTTCTATTTGTGTTATTCCAGCTATTAGTTGTTGTTGTGTTTTTTGTAATTCTTGTAATTGTGTTTCTATATATATTTTTTGTTGTTCTTCTTGTTGTGTTAATGTTTCTCCTTTTTGTATTTTTTCTAGTATTATATTATATTGTGCTTGTAGTTCTGCTATTCCTGAATTTATTTGTTCTAAATTTGCTTGAAGTTCTTGTTTTTGCGTTTCTAATTGTGCAAATTGTGTGTTTGCTCCTTGCTCTTTTTGATTTAATTGTTGTTCATTTTCTTCTATTTCTTTTTTGGCATTTTCTATTTGTTTTTGTGCATTTGCAAATTCTGTATCTGCTTTTTTCTCATTTGCTTCAATTTCTGCTTCTCCATCTTCTATTTCTTTTTTTCCATCTGCTAATTGTTGTTCTGCATCTCGAATTTGAGTTTCTGCATCTTGTTTTTGTGTATTTAGTTCATTTTCCGCTTCTTGTAACTTTTCATTTGCTTTTTCTACTAATTGTTCTTTTCTTGCATTTTCTCTTTGTTCTTTTATTTGTTCAATGTTCTCTTTTACTGTTTCTATATATTCTTCATATTTGGTTGTTGATGTTGTGTAATTGTTTGAATCTGTTACTTTTATATATATATTTGTATATATTTCTGTAGCATTTATATTACTTTTTGGAATAAATATATAATAATTTACTTTTCCTGCTCCTAATGTACTTGTTCCTCTATCTTTTGATATGTATAATGGACTTCTTGCAGTTCCTACTATTTTTAGTTCTTTATTTTTTAAGTATTCTACTTCTTCTCCTTCATCATTTGTTGTATTTTCAATTTCTATTTGTATTGTGTCTCCTATTTTCTTATTATTTTGTGTTAAAAATGATTCTTCTACTAAACATTCTTGTTCATTTTCTGGCATTTTTCCTTGTAATAATTTTGGTTTATTTATTTCTTCTATTGTTAATACTTTTGCTACAATATCTGTATTGTCTATTTCTATTTTTCCATCTATTTCATATGTTCCATATACTTTTTCTACATTTTCTATTTTTGAAATTTCTTCTATGTCTTGTTCTGTTAGCCCTAATGTTGATAATATTTGTATATCATATACTTCTTGTTCTTTGTAATATTGGTCTATTGTGTCTACCATGTCTGGTGAAGAAGCTCTTAATCCTGCAAAAAAGCCTACTCCTAAAAACGCCATTACTAATATTGATAAAAATTTTTTATACGTATTTTTTATTTCTTTTACACTGTCTTTTAATAAGGCTCTTTTCACTTGGATTTCCTCCTTTCTTTCTACCATTCAATTTGTTCTATTGGTATTACTTTTTCATTTATTTCTATTTTTTCTGCTTTTCCATTTTTAAAATGTATTACTTTATCTGCCATTGGTGCTAATGCTGTATTATGCGTTATTATTATTACTGTCATATTTTCTTTTCTTGCCATATCTTGTAATAATTTTAATATTTGCTTTCCTGTTTTATAGTCTAATGCTCCTGTTGGTTCATCACATAATAATAGTTTTGGATTTTTTGCTATTGCTCTTGCTATTGCTATTCTTTGTTGCTCTCCTCCTGATAGTTGTGATGGAAAGTTGTTTTTTCTATCTTTTAATCCTACTTTTTCTATTACTTCTTCTGGTTCTAATGCATTTTTACATATTTGTGTTGCTAGTTCTACATTTTCTTTTGCTGTTAAATTTTGTACAAGGTTATAAAATTGAAATACGAACCCTATATCTTCTCTTCTATATCTAATTAATTCTTTATTTGTTAATTTTGTTACTCTTTTTCCATCTACTATTACTTCTCCTGATGTCGCAACATCCATTCCTCCTAATATATTTAATGCTGTTGTTTTTCCTGCTCCTGATGGACCTACTATTACTACCAATTCTCCTTTTTCAATACTAAAGCTAGCATTTGCTAATGCTTTTATTGTTATTTCTCCCATTTTATATTCTTTACATACATTTTTAAATTCTATATATGACATATTTTTTCCTCCATTTTTAAAAAAGTTGATATATTACTATGGAATAAAGCAAAGACCCCCGACGAAGACCCAGAATATGTTTTTGCTATGAAATAGTAATATATCAACTTTTTTATATAATCAAAAAATATTATACCATACCATTTCAATTGAATTATATCACATTATTTAAATAAATAATATACTTATTGACTTTTTTTTATGATTTTGTTATCATATATTAAGATTTTTAATTACGTTTTAGTAGGAGGTATACCAATGTCAAAATTATCAAAATTTATAATTGTTTTAGGAATTGTTTTTTTATTAATATTTAGTTTTTCACATTCTTTTGCAGCTTCTTCTGTTGATATGAATTTGAGTAATAATAACTCTAATAATTCTAATAATTCTAACAATACAAATACTCCAACTTCTGGAAGTTCAGCTTCTACATTGTCTTCTACAGTTACTACTTCTGATTTTGATTTGGAATTAACTAATATTTTAAGTATTTGTTTAATTGTTGTTGGCGTTTTACTTATTTTATTGGGTATTGCTATTTTAATTAGATTAAAAAACTAAAAAATAGAGAGAAATTAAAGGATAATTATTAATTTCTCTTTATTTTTTTGTTCATATATTTACAAAATAATCCATTTTCCTTTTCTATCTGAACCAATTCTATCTATTATTTTTTTGTCTTTTAATTGTTTTAAATTTAATGTTATAGCTGGTCTACTTAAGTTTGTTTTTTCCATCATTATTTTTTGAGTAATACATGGATTTAATTTAATTAATTCTAATATTTTCTTTTGTGTTTCATTTAATTTTTCTGTATAGTTTTCTGTATAGTTTTCTGTATAGTTTTCTGTATAGTTTTTATTATTGTTTGTTGAACTCACTAATGGTATTACTGTTCTAAAAATATCATCTTCTTTTAATATTGGTATACTATCTGAATATATCTTTGTATATTTAACCATATTTCTAACCCCAGAACCAAGTTCATCTGCTAATCCTATTTCTTTGAAAAATTTTGCTATTTTAGGATTTTTAGGATATGGTTCATATGAATTAATATCTATGGTTCCTATCATTTTGGCTCTATTTGCATTTTCTGTTCTCATACAATGTTTTTCTATAATTAGCTTTGCTGGATATGGATTAGAAAATTCACGATGTATAAGAAGATTTGCACATAATTCTCTTGCTATTTTATTTCTTACATCTATTCTCTGAGTTCCTTCAATGTAAAATTTGTCGTCTAAATGTTTTTCTATAAATGCAATTAATCTTTCATAACTTTCTATTAAGTTAGTTCTTATATCATCTCTATCATCATATCTATCTAGATTTTTTACCCTATATATTGCATCTGTTTTATGATGTGGTAAGGCTGATAATATAGTTGTATCTTTTCCAAATAAAAGTATTGCTGCAAGAGTTAATCCCTCTTTACCTGTTATTAAATCTTTTTCGATAAAATTAAGACTTCTTAACATCTCTTCATCAGACATATCTGCCCATGAATGATTTTTGGTACTATTATTTATTGCCATCTGTCTTGCTCTTTTTATTAAGTCTTCCCTTAAATCAGACATTTCAGCATATGGAAAGACTTTGTTTTCTGTATAAAAACTTTGTTTTCTAGCATAGATATTTGCTATTCTTTCTGGTATTGTCACTCTATAATCTCCATCTTCATTTCTATCAAATACAATTCCATTAGTTTTATGTACCATTGAACTTTCATGGACATATATATGTAGTATTTTCTTTTTTTCTATTTCATATTCTCGTATATTCAAATATACTGTCGGATTGATTTTTTCTTCATTATTACATAAATTTATAAAGTCTTTTTTTAATTTTACTATATTTTCTTCAGTAATTCCTGTTATTTCTCCATTATCTGCAATTCCTAAAAAAATATGCCCTCCATTTCTGTTTAGAAATGCACATACAGTTTCAAATAGCGATTTTGGTAAATTCCTATTTGCTTCTTTAAATTCTGTTGTAACTCCTTCACCATTATTTATAACTTCTAATAATTGATTTGTAATTTTATTCATAATATCGCCTCCTTTTACGAATGCATGTTTGTATTTTATCATTTTTATGTTATTTTGTCAATAGAAAATGAGCAGAGTTTATTAAAAACCTGCTCATATTTTTATTTACAAAATCTATGTTTTCCAATAGTAACAGTCATTGGTCTTGACCAAATCCATTTATTTGTAGCTGTACTAGGATTAAAATAATAAATTGCTCCATATGTTGGGTCCCAACCATTTAAGGCATCTTGTGCTGCTTTTTTTGCAGTACTATCAGGAGTTAAATTTATTTGACCATCAGAAACCGCATCAAATGCTCCACTTTGATATATTACACCTGAAATTGTATTAGGAAATTGGCTGCTTTTTACTCTATTTAGTATTACTGCAGCAACAGCGACTTGTCCAACATAAGGTTCTCCTCTAGCTTCTCCATAAATTGCTCTTGCAAGTAGATTTACATCAGAAGAATTGCTTGATGAACTACCACTTGAAGATGAATTTGATGTTATTCCCATTGCAGCTAATGTTTTAGTTCCTGCAATTCCATCAACAGTTAGCCCATTTTTTTGTTGAAATTTCTTTACAGCTGCTACTGTTTGGCTTCCATATATTCCATCTACATTTCCACTATAATATCCCCATCTTTTTAATTTATCTTGTATAGTTTTTACTTCTTCTCCTCTTGAACCATATTTTGATAATGCTTCAACTTCATTATATTGTAATGATAATGTTGTTATTAATGTCACTACTAATACAATTAATATTGCAAAACCATATATTTTTCTTTTCATTATATCACCCTTTGCATAAATTTTATATTATTTTATACAATTATGGTGTTTTTATACATTTTACAAATTATTAATTGCATTTCTTGCCATTTCATCACATCTATTGTTAAACTCATTATCAGCATGTCCTTTTACTTTTATAAATTCTACTTTATGCTTTTTAGTTAATGAATAAAGTTCTTGCCACAATTCTTGATTTTTTACACTTTTTCCATCTGCTGTTTTCCAACCTTTTTTGAACCAGTTATATATCCATCCTTGATTAAAAGCATTTACAACATATGCACTATCACTATAAATTTGTACATCACTTTCTACTTTTAAACATTTTAATGCTTCAATTACTGCTGAAATTTCCATTATATTGTTTGTCGTATTTTTCATTCCTCCTGAAATTTCTTTTTTAGCATCTTTGTACATTAATATTGCTCCCCAACCTCCTGGTCCTGGATTTCCTGAGCATGCACCATCTGTATAGATTATTACTTTTTCTCCCATATTGCCTCCATTTTTAATTATTTTTATATTTTTTTAGTATAAGTATTTTTTTTTTTCATATTTTGTGATAAGATTATACCAATAAAATTAGAATTTTTCAATATTTTTAGGAGGTTTTCATGAGTAATGTATTAGGAATTATATCTGAATATAATCCTTTTCATAATGGTCACTTACATCATTTAAATGAATCTAAAAGAATAACTCATTCAGATTATTCCATAGCAATAATGTCAGGCAATTTCACTCAAAGAGGTGAGACCTCTATTGTTGATAAATGGACTAAAACAAAAATGGCAATTGAAAATGGTATTGATTTAGTAATTGAATTACCAACACTTTATGCTATTTCAAGTGCAGAAAATTTTGCAGATGGGGCTGTCAAAATACTTAATTCTCTTGGGATTGTTGATTTTATTTCTTTTGGAAGCGAATGTGATGATATTTCTATTTTGAATGATGTAGTAAATGTACTTTGCTCTGAGCCTGATGAATATAGAACTCTTTTATCTCACGAACTTTCTAAAGGTAATTCATTCCCTAAAGCTAGAGAAAAAGCTTTAATGATGTATCTAAATGATGTTAGAAGATTTGCTAATGTACTTTCTTCTCCAAATAATATTTTAGGTATAGAATATTTAAAAGCTTTAAAAAGACAAAAAAGTAAAATTGAACCAGTTACAGTTAAAAGAGAAGGTGCTGGACATAATGATAATATAATTTCTAAATCAGCTAAATTTGCAAGTGCTTCTGCTATTAGAAATGCTTGTTTAGCCAAAAATTTTGACGTTTTACAAAATGTTATGCCTGAAGCTTCTTTTGAACTTTTAAATAATAGTATAAGAAGAGGTAATATTGTTAATAATATTTCCGCTTTTGATAAAGAGATTATTTATACTTTAAGAAAAATGTCTATAGATGATATTGCGAATTTACCAGATGTTTCAGAAGGCTTAGAATTTTCTTTAAAAAATGCTGCTAATTCTTGTAATAGTGTTATTGAATTACTTTCTATGGTGGATTCTAAAAGATATACTAAAACTAGAATTCAACGTATTTTACTTTATGCACTTCTTGGTATTACTAAAAAGGATATGCAAGTTTCTAAAAATATTAATCCTTATATTCGTATTTTGGGATTTAATGATAAGGGTAAAGGTGTTTTGAGTGAGATTTCTAAAAAGAATAAAAAACTTGAACTTGTTTCTTCTGTTAAGAAGTTTATGGATAAAGGCCCTAACAAAAATCTTAAAATGCTTATGGAAAAAGATATCTGGGCTTCTAATGTTTATACTTTAGGTTTTGAGTATGAGTCTTTTGCTAATTTGGATTATACTGAAAAATTAATTACTTATTAACATATCAAGAGGAGTTCAAAACACTCCTCTTTTATCTTTTAATTTTTAGACACTATTTTCTTCTAATACATTTTTTTGTAATCTAATACATAATATTGAACAAGCTATATTTGTTAACATTAGTACTATATATTTGAATGTAGACATAAAATATATTTTATTCATATTTTCATTTATTATATAATATTCTGTATCTTGAGTCTGAGTTTGATTATGTGTATCAATACCTACTAATTGTCCTATTCTCCATTTATCCACTCCACTTGTACGCATTTCATTTATATATGCTACTGTAAATTCAAATGATAGTACTCCTACAAAAATTATTTGCATAATAATTATTTTTCTTGTTACATTTTTCAAACATGTTTTTTTTATTTTATATTTTGAAAATATTAATATTGAACTTAAAATTACAACTAAAAAATTAGATAATATTACCAATATAGATATAGTTAAAATTATATAAGATTGATTAATCATATTTTCCATAAAAGCTTCTATGGTAGGTGTTGTATTTTGAAAGTAATTAAACATTTTCATATATTTGCTATCTATAATTCCAAAAGTTAATCTATATATAGTAAAAAATGTCAGTCCTATAAATGTATAATTTCTTATAAATAACCACTTTACTTTCTCTTCCGATGCTGTTACTTTTCCATTTTTACTCATTTCCAAAAATTCTGAATTTGACATTGGTTCATTTTCCATATTGCCCTCCATTTTATCAATACTATTTTTATAGAGAGAAGACTTTTCAAGCCTTCTCTCATAGATACAAAGAGGTTAGTTTATTTTAGTTGATAGTGCTCATTTGCTATTATTGTTACTTGAGCGTTACAGTTAATGTAATATCATTATTTCTTTTTGTACTATATACAAAATATGATACTACATATTCAGAGGCATGATTACTAGTTTTGAAATCCACACTATCACCTGCTGTAAGAGTTTGATTAAATATAGGAACTGCATTACCTGAAATAACTACATTAACTCTTGCATCAGGATTACTTGACTGAAGAGTAACTGTGCCATTAGTACTCAAAATAATGGTATGTGGATTTTTTACTGTAAAGTTTCCGTTAGTATAGCTTCCACCCGGAATAGTTACAGAATTGGAGTATGTTGCCCTTGTAGAAATTTCAGCATTTTCTTCCTGAACAATGGATATATTCGAACCCTCAGGAATATCTTCGGCTGCAAAAGCTACCATAGTGCTCGTCATGTAGATACACATACATAAGATAAAACTTAAAAACCGTTTCATAGTATTACCTCTCCTTCATTTTTTACCTCTTTGTATCCATTTGCATTCACATTATATATATATATTGTGAATACAAGTACATTCACAATATATATTTACATATCACATGAATGCACTTGTATTACGATACTTGTAATACAAGTATATTGTACATTTTTTTACATTATTTGTCAATAAGTTTTTTTCGACAAAATTCGACAAATAATAAAAATTTTGTATTAAAGAAACTGTGCTTTATAACAATAGTATTATATATTTAAATATATACAGAGATTATTTGTTCATATTTTTATTTATTATATAATATTGCCATAATCTGTATTACTACTCTGCTTACATACATTTCATTTATGTATTTTACTGATAAAATCAAACAGTAATACTTCAATAAAAATTAATTGCATATTTTTCTAGTAATAAGATGTTTATTTATTTTTTCTCTTAATTGAATCACACATATTTCTTGTCAATCAATTTTCTGGCAAACATAAAAAGAGGAATATATTAAATTCCTCTTTTTATTATCTTAATTATGCTTCTTCATAATAGGTTATATCTATTGTTCTAACATTGTTAAACATTTCTGCATTTAGGTTAATATAATATCTTCCTCTTTCTTGAGTTACAACTCCAGTTAATTGTTGTAATGTATATTCTTGAGATGTACCGTCTAAAACTATTGTTATTTTTTCATTTACATCTAAGTTTTCAAGTTCTACCATTGCTGGGTCTGTATTTATATTAGTTGTTGTTGATGTTGTTGTTTCATAATGTTTAATGCTTGTAATTATTTCATTTAATATTCTATTTAACTCTGTTTCACTCATTTGACCTATATATGAACCATCTGCATATGAGTAATATCCTAAATTATTATCAAATGTTCCTGTTCCACCATTTGCTCTGTAATTATCTTTTAATAATTCATACAAATCTCTTGCATTAGTATTTCTTCTTGCATTTTTACAATCAGTTACATTTTTTACTGTTGGATTTAATAATGTTGTTTGATATGCATCATTTTCATCCATGCCTATTCCTATTGTAAAGAATTTTGCTATATTAGGATTTTCTTCTGTTGCATATTTTTCATTTATTTTTGCTTTATAATGTCTTGCTGTCATTATATTGTAATATGCACCATATTCATTTATTGAATTTGCTTGACCGTCACCATTTGTATAGTTTCCTACATTTGAATATCTAGTAGTATATCTTGTTGGTTCTCCATCTGTTAGTAATATTATTACTGGTATTCTGTCTTTAATATCTGTATTACTTGAACTTGTTAATAATTCTGCTCCTTCTTTTACACCAATTTGTGTATAAGTAGCTCCTCTTACACGTCTTGAATTTTGCCACCATCCTAATTCATTTACATTTGTTGTTAATGTTGTATTATCTCCTTTACCACTTAGATTAATATAGTTTCCACCATATTTAGCTGTATAATGGTTTAATGGTAATAATACTGTTGAATTAGAATCTCCATACCAGTCGTCGCTATATCCAACTACACCTACTCTATTGTTAGGATTTTCTAATATTTTTTTCATAGCAGAATTTAATGCATTATTCATAGTTGTGGCATTGTTACCTTGCATACTGCTTGATGTATCTAATACAAATACTACATCTACTTTAGCTTTTTGAGTTTCTACTGATGTTAATGTCTTTTTGTTAATTGTTACATTATTATAAGTATTTGTAATTGTATAAATTTCTGTAATTTCGTCTTTAACTATAGATTTTGTTGTATAACCTTCAACTGGTCTTTCTGAAACCACATATGTTATTTCTTGACCATTACTATATTTTGGTAAGTTTGTAAATGTATTAGTCCATCTATTTCCTTGAGTTAATTCTATTGTTTGTTTTACTTCATTTCCAACTTTTACATCTACTGTTATTGTTTTTCTTGCATTATAGTAATTATTGTAATCTTCCCATACTTTTGTTACTGGAATGTTTATTGTTTCAGGTGTATGTGTATTAATTATAACATATCCTGTTTCTTTATTTCCTGTAATATCTACACTATACCCTGCTGGAACATCATTTTCTACCACTGTATAGTCAATTACTTGACCATTTGCCATTTTATCTAAGTTTGTAAATGTATATGTCCAGTTATTTGCTTGTGATAATACTTGTGTATCTACTACTGTTGTTCCATTCATTAAGCTTACACTTACTGAATCTGTTCTCATTCCATCTTGGTTATTTGCATCATTCCATGCTTTTCTTACACTTACACTTGTTTTTTCAATTTCGTGTGTATTTGTAATTACATAACCATTTTCTTGATTACCTGTTGTTGTTGATTTATAACCTGTTTTTACAGAATTTTCAACTACTGTATATTCAATATCTACTCCATTAGCTTTTTTATCTAAGTTTGTAAATGTATATGTCCAGTTATTTGCTTGTGATAATACTTGTGTATCTACTACTGTTGTTCCATTCATTAAGCTTACACTTATTGTTTCTGGTCTAATTCCATCTTGATTTTCATTGTCTAACCAAGATTTTGTAACTGTTACACTAGTTTTTTCAACTTCATGTGTATTTGTTATTTTATAACCATTTGTTGCATCTCCAGAAATAACTGATTCATATGTTTCTGGTACATCATTTTCTACTACTGCATAAGTAATTAGTTGACCATTTGCTTTTTTATCTAAGTTTGCAAATGTATATTTCCAACTATTTATTGTGTTTAATTCTACAGTTTCTCTTACTATTCCATTTGCTAGTAAACTTACACTTACTGATTGTGGTCTAACTCCATCTTGGTTATTTTCGTCATTCCATATTTTTTCTACACTTATACTTGTTTTTTCAACTTCATGTGTATTTGTAATTATAAATCCTGTTGTTTTATCTCCTGTTATAGATGTTTCATAACCTGTTAATGTAGAATTTTCAACTACTGTATAGTTAATTTCTTCTCCATTTGCATTTTTGTCTAAGTTTGCAAATGTATATGTCCAGTCATTTGCTTCTGATAATGTTTGTGTTGCTACAACTGTTGCTCCATTCATTAAACTTACACTTATTTCTTTTGGTCTAATTCCATCTTGGTTGTCATTATCGTTCCAAACTTTTGTAACTTTTACACTAGTTTTTTCAACTTCATGTGTATTTGTTACTACAAATTTATCTACGTCTTTATCATAACCATTTGGTACATTTAATTCATCTACAGTATAATTGATTGCTTTACCATCTTTATTTACTGGTAAATTATTAAATGTATATGACCAATTTGTACTTTCATTTACTGTTACTGTTTCTACAGCTTCTCCATCTGCATATAATGTTAATTCAACTGATAGTGGTCTCATTCCATCTTGATTATTTGCATCAGCCCATGACTTTGTTACTGTTATTGCTCTTACTTCAGTATTGTGTGTATTTGTAACTGTAAATCCGTTTTCTGCATCTCCAGTTATATTTGCAGAATATCCATCAACATTAGCTTCAACTAATGTATAGATAATTTTTTGTCCATTAGCATTTACATCTAAATTTGTAAATGTATATTTCCAATTATTTGTTGTATTTAATTCTACTGTTTCTTTTTCTGTTCCATTTGCTAATAATGTTACACTTACTTTTTCTGGTCTGATTCCATCTTGATTGTCTTCATCATCCCATATTTTTTCTACATCGATACTTGTTTTTTCAACTTCATGTGTATTTGTGATTATATATCCTGCTGTTACACTTCCTGTTATTTCTGATTCGTATGTTTCTGGTACATCATTTTCTACTACTTTGTATTCAATTTCTTTACCATCTGCATATTTATCTAATCCTGTAAATGTATATTTCCAACTATTTGCTTCATTTAATTCTACTGTTGATACAACTGTATCTCCATTTTTTAAACTTACACTTACTGATTCTGGTCTGATTCCATCTTGATTATTGTTATCTTGCCATACTTTTGTTACATTTACACTTGTTTTATATACTTCATGTGTATTTGTTATTACAAATCCATTTATTTTGTCTCCTGAAACAACTGATTCATATGTTTCTGGAACGTCATTTTCAACTACTTTGTAATCAATATCTACTCCATTAGCTTTTTTGTCTAAGTTTGTAAATGTATATTTCCAGCTATTTGTTTCTGATAATTCTGCTGTTTCTACAACTGTATCTCCATTCATTAAGCTTACACTTACTTTTTCTGGTCTGATTCCATCTTGATTGTCTTCATCATTCCATACTTTTTCTACACTTACACTAGTTTTTTCAACTTCGTGTGTGTTTGTTATTACAAATCCATCTTCTACACTTCCTGTAACTTCTGATTTGTATGTTTCTGGAACATTATTTTCTACTACTGTATAATCAATTTCTTTTCCATTTTCATATACTGGTAGATTTTCAAATGATATTACCCAATTTGTTGCATTTGTTACATCAACTGTTCTAATTACTACATCATTAGCTTTTAAACTTATACTTACTGATGTTGGTCTAATTCCATCTTGGTTGTTGTTATCTTCCCATTTTTTAGTTACTACTAATGATTGTATTTCTGCTGGTGTATGTGTGTTTGTAATTGTTAATGTGTCTTGGCTATATGATGTTTGATATCCTGGAACTGTTTCTTCTGATACAGTATATACTATTCTACTTCCATCTGCATTATATGTTGGTAATTTTTCAAATGTATATTCTGTTCCATTTATTGTTTCTGTTTTTACTAAAGTTCCATCTGCATATAGATTAATTGTTATTTGTTCTGGTCTGATTCCATCTTGATTATTGTTATCATTCCATATTTTTGTGATTGATACTGATGTATCTTCATTTACTACTACTGTTTCATCATCTTCTTCATCACTTGGTCCTTCTGGAACTGTTGCTGTTGCAACATTATATATTTTTTCTAAGTTTGCAGTGTCATTTTCTGTTACTGTATAATAAGCTTTTATTTCTACAGGTGTATCATTTGGTGCTAAACTTTCTATTGTTGCAATTGTAGAAACATTTGTTGTTCCATCAATTTCTTTAATTTCACCATTTACAGTAACTTCTAAAGAATCTGTTACTACAATATTTTCTAATGTAGTATTTCCTGTATTATCTACAGTAATTGTATATTCAATAACATCTCCTGGTCTTACTTTTGTTGTTTCTGTTATTTTTTTACCATTTACTGCTGTTGCTCTTTTAGTTATGTCTATTCCTGGTGTTTTTTCTATTTCTGTTTCTTCTCCTGGTGTTTTGTCCCCTACTGTTGCTGTATTTAAGATTGTTTCTTTATTGTCTATGTCTTCTTGTGATACAACATATTCTCCTGTTACTTC
>CALXJU010000035.1 GCA_944388705.1 uncultured Clostridia bacterium | reverse complement strand
AAAAAATGTTTATTTTTTCTATATATTGAAAATACTAATATAAGGAAAATAAAAAAATCTTTAATTAGAATCATTAAAGAAATAAAAGGTATTTACAAATATCTTAATAAAATATATAATAGAATTGTATTCAAAGGAGGAAAATTTTTATGGTAAAAAAATCAGAAAAAAATAAAGGGATAACACTAATTGCATTAGTAGTAACAATAATAGTATTAATAATATTAGCAAGTATAAGTATAGGAACACTAACAGGAAAAAATGGAATAATAGGGCAATCAAAAGATGCAAAAGAACAAACAGAAATAGCAGAAGAAAAAGAAGTAGTAAGTTTAGCTACAGTAAAAGCAATGGAAAAAGATAGGTTTGGAAATGTGACAAGAGAAAATTTACAAGAAGCCTTAGATGAATTAACAGGAGAAGGAGAAACAAAAGTAACAGGAGATACAATATTCACAATATTATTTATAGAGTCAGAAAGAGAATATGAAGTAAATTCAGCAGGAGAATTTGTAGAGCCAATAGATTATGCAAATATATATACATATACAGAAGATGGGTATATAACAGGATTAAAGCAAGAATATATTAGGCTAGGTACGTCAAATTTCAATAAAAAGTATGCTACAACAAATGATATAATGATATCATCGACATATGGAGAGAGTTATTTAATAGATGAATTAAACGGAACATTAAGAATTCCTAATAAGATAAAAAATACAACTATAATAGGAATAGATTCATTAGCGTTTTTAAAGATAGTTAACCTAAAACAAGTAATTATAGAAAATGGTATAAAAGAAATAGGAAAGGAGGCATTTTATAAATGTGCAGTATTAGAAAGTGTTACATTGCCAGAAACTTTGAAAAACATAGATAATGGGGCATTTGCTTTCTGTAATAAATTAAAAAATATTACGATTTCATATAATGTACAATATATCGATTATGAGGCATTTTATGGATGCGATAATTTAACTTCTATAATTGTTGAACAAGAAGAAGGAAGTTTATCAGGTGAGCCATGGGGGGCTGAATATGCAACTATAACTTATGTAGGAAATGAAAAAATACTACAATTTGCTAATGGATATTTATCAAATAAAAGCGAAGCAGAGTTAGAAGAATTAATCTTAAAAGATGAAATGTATGCTGGAACATTTGATGAGTGGTTAAAAGAACAAGGAAAAACAAGAGATGATTTAAGGCAAGAAGCATCTAATAACAATATGACATATGAAGAATATTTAAAATCTACAATAATTCAAAATAATTCTTGGATTGTAATAGAATATAAAGCATCAATACTAGGAATATTAGATAAAAGTGTAGAAGAATTAGAAAATATTTTTGTTGAAAAAGCGAAAGAAAGTGGAGCAGAAGAAGGATTTGGAGAAATTAATTCATTTGATGAATATTTAGAAAAATTGGGGGTAACAAGAGAAGAATTTGAAAAGGTATGTAAAGAAAATGGAATTAGATCAGAAGAAGATTATCTAAAATATATGATAGTAATGGTAGTATATGAATTATAATAAAAAGAGTCGAAAGACTCTTTTTATTATAGTAAAAATAAAAAACGCCAAAAGCGTTTTATTATTATTGTGCTCTTTTAACTTTTCCATTTTTTAAACATTTTGCACAAACATGAATTCTTTTAACTTCACCATCGATATCAGCTTTAACAGTTCTCAAATTTGGTTTCCAAGTTCTTGGAGATCTTTTACTTATATGAGAACGAGTTATACTTAATTTATTTCCATGACTAGCTGTTTTTTCACAAATTTCACATTTTGCCATGACTTAATGCACCTCCCAATTTAAAAAATAAATTTGACTAATAAATAGTTTATCATAAAATAATTGAAAATACAAGTATTTATAGAAAAAAATTATGGTATTTTCAAAAAAGTGTTGCAAAATGGAAAAAATATGATATAATATAGAAGTTAAAAGCAAGCAAGAGGGAAAGGAAGATTATAATGAATTGTAAAGTAGAAAAAACAGAAAACGCAAATGAAGTAAAATTAGAAATCACAGTAGAAGCAGAAAAATTTGAAAATGCAATGAAAAAAGTATATTTTCAAAATGCTAAATACTTCAATATACCAGGATTTAGAAAAGGAAAAGCACCAATGAACATAGTAGAAAAATATTATGGTGCACAAATATTTTATGAAGATGCATTTAATGAAGTAGCAACAGACGCATATGATGAAGCATTAAAAGAAAATAATATAGATGCAGTAAGCAGACCAGATGTAGATATAAAACAAATGGAAAAAGGAAAAGACGTAATATTTACAGTAGTAGTACAAACAAAACCAGAAGTAGAATTAGGAAAATATAAAGGAATAGAAATAAAGAAAATAGAGTATACTGTAGAAGATAAAGACATTGAACATGAATTAGAACATATGCAAGAACATAATTCAAGATTAATAACAGTAGAAGATAGACCTGTAGAAAAAGGAGACATAGCAACAATAGACTTCGAAGGATTTGTAGACGGAGTAGCATTTGATGGAGGAAAAGCAGAAGGACATGACCTAGAAATAGGAAGTGGGTCATTCATACCAGGTTTTGAAGACCAAATAATAGGAATGAAAATAGATGAAGAAAAAGACATTGTAGTAACATTCCCAAAAGAATACTTCTCAAAAGACTTAGCAGGAAAAGAAGCAACATTCAAAGTAAAACTACATGAAATAAAGAAAAAAGAATTACCAAAATTAGATGACGAATTTGCAAAAGATGTAAGTGAATTCGACACATTAGACGAATTAAAAGCAGACATTAAAGCAAAACTAGAAAAAAATAATACACAAAAAGCAAAATATGAAACAGAAGAAGCAGCAGTAAAAGCTGTTTGTGAAAAAGCAAAACTAGACATTCCATCAGGAATGATAGACATGGAAGTAGAAAACATGTTAAAAGACTTTGAACAAAGACTATCATATCAAGGATTAAATATGGAACAATACCTTAAAATGATAGGAAAAACAGAAGAAGAAATGAAAAAAGAATATGAGCCTCAAGCAACTGAAGCTATTAAATCAAGACTAACTTTAGAAGCCATAAAGAAAGCTGAAAAAATAGAAGCAACAGACAAAGAAATAGCTGACAAAATGGAAGAAATGGCAAAAAATTATGGTAAAAAAGTTGAAGAAATACAAGATAACGAAAATTTAAAAAGCTATATAAAAGAAGGAATCGAATCAGAAAAAGTACTAGAATTCATAGTAAAAAATGCAAAAATAAAATAATAGTTAAGGAAGTTAGGGGGAGAAATATAAAAAATCTTTGCCTAACTTTTTAAATTAACATAAAAAATAAGGAGGAAAGTTATATGGAAAAAAACAGTTTAGTACCATATGTTATAGAACAAACAAGTAAAGGAGAAAGATCATATGATATATTCTCAAGATTATTAAAAGACAGAATAATATATTTAGGAGAAGATGTAAATCCAACAACATCAAGTTTAGTAGTAGCACAAATGCTATTTTTAGAGTCAGAAGATCCAGACAAAGAAATATATTTTTATATAAATTCACCAGGAGGATCAATAACAGATGGTATGGCAATTGTGGACACAATGAATTATATAAAATGTCCAGTATCAACAGTATGTGTTGGATTAGCAGCAAGTATGGGAGCAGTATTATTATCAGCAGGAGAAAAAGGAAAAAGATTTGCAATGCCAAACTCAGAAATATTAATACATCAACCATTAATCGGTGGCGGCGGAATATCAGGTCAAGCAACAGAAGTAAAAATACATGCAGACCATTTGGTAAAAACAAGAGAAAAATTAAACAGATTTTTAAGTGAAAGAACAGGAAAACCAATAGAGCAAATAGAAAAAGACACAGAAAGAGACAATTATATGACAGCACAAGAAGCATTAGAATATGGTTTAATAGATGGAATCATGGACAAAAGAGGATAAAAAATAGTAAAGGAGAATTTTATATGGCAAAAAACGATACACCAAAAAGTGTGAAATGTTCATTTTGTGGCAAGGCACAAGAAAATGTAAAAAGAATAATAGCAGGGCCTGGAGTATATATATGTAATGAATGTATAGGATTATGTAATGACATAATAGAAAATGAATATTATGAGGGAGACGAAGATTCATATACACTATCTGGACTTGAAGAAATACCAAGTCCACAAGAAATAAAAAATATACTTGACGAATATGTAATAGGTCAAGAAGAAGCCAAAAAAACATTAGCAGTAGCTGTATATAACCATTATAAAAGAATAGCTCATGAAGAAGAATTAGAAGAAAAACATGAAAAAGATGAAAATGATGTAGAAATTCAAAAAAGTAATATATTATTATTAGGTCCAACAGGATGTGGAAAAACGTTACTAGCAAGTACATTAGCCAAAATACTAAATGTACCATTTGCAATAGCAGATGCAACAACACTAACAGAAGCTGGATATGTAGGAGAAGATGTAGAAAACATACTTTTAAAACTAATACAAGCAGCAGATGGAGATATAGAAAAAGCAGAAAAAGGAATAATCTATATAGATGAAATAGATAAAATAACAAGAAAATCAGAAAATCCATCAATAACAAGAGATGTAAGTGGAGAAGGAGTTCAACAGGCACTTCTAAAAATTGTAGAAGGAACAATAGCATCAGTTCCACCACAAGGAGGAAGAAAACATCCACATCAAGAATTATTACAAATAGACACATCTAACATCTTATTTATATGTGGAGGAGCATTTGAAGGATTAGAAAATATAATAAAAGATAGAATTGGTAAAAAATCAATAGGATTTGGAGCTGAAATCCAAAGTAGTAAAGACATTGACAGATACAAAGTATTTGAAGAATTATTACCACAAGATTTATTAAAATTTGGGATGATACCAGAATTTATAGGAAGATTACCAATAATTGCAACACTAAAAGAACTAGATAGAGAAGCTCTAATAAAAATAACAACAGAACCTAAAAATGCGTTAGTAAAACAATACAAAAAACTATTAGAAATGGATGACGTTGAACTTGAATTCAGCAAAGAAGCTCTAGATGCGATAGTAGATAAAGCAATAGAAAGGAAAACAGGAGCTAGAGGATTGCGTTCAATCATAGAAGAAATTATGAGAGATATTATGTTTGATATTCCATCAAACGAAAAAATAGAAAAATGCATTATAACAAAAGATACAGTAGTAAATAATGCAGGACCACAAATAATAGAAAATGAAAATAAAGTTAAAAAAAATAAAAGAACCAAAAGAATAGAAGTTGAAACTAAAGAATCAGCATAGATAATAATTAATAAAGAAAAAATTGATACTCTTTAAAAAATATAGTATTATGGAATAAAGCCGAACTAAGGAGGAATACCCTCGCATTATTCGGCTATGAAATAATACTATATTTTTTTAGATTATCTATTGTTATTTTTTTGATTATTGTTGTTATTATTATTGTTATTTTCGTTATTTCTGTTATTATTTTTGTTTTGTTTATTATTTTTTTCTGACATAGAAGAACACCTCCATTTCACGATTTACATTAATAGTTTTGCCAAAATTGAAAGAAATATACAAAAACATTGTCAATTACAAAAAAAAGTAATATAATAAAGCAGGAAAAGGAGAAAAATCAATGGAAAACAAAAAATTAGAAAAATTTGAAAATGAAATAAAAGGAAAAAAAATAGCAGTAATAGGAATAGGAGTAAGTAACATACCATTAATAGATTATTTATATGAAAAAAAGGCAGAAGTAACAATATTTGATGATAGAGAAAAATTAAATGATGAAATAATGCAAAAAATAAAAAAATATAATTTTAAATATTTTCTAGGAAAAGGGAATCTATCAAATTTAAAAGATTTTTACATGATATTTAGAGCTCCAAGTTGTTTGCCAACAAAGCCAGAATTAGAAGAAGAAAGAAAAAGAGGAGCAATAATTACAACAGAAATAGAGCAATTAATGAAAATAGCACCATGCAAAATAATTGGAATAACAGGAAGTGACGGAAAAACTACTACAACAACATTAACACATAAAGTATTAAAAGAAGCAGGATATAACTGTTATTTAGGAGGAAATATAGGAATTCCACTATTTACGAAACTAAAAGAAATAAAACCAGAAGATATTATAGTATTAGAATTAAGCAGTTTTCAATTAATGGGAATGGATATAAGTCCAGAAATAGCAGCAATAACAAATATAACACCAAATCATTTAAACATTCATAAAGATTATGAAGAATATATCGAAGCTAAGAAAAATATATTCAAATTTCAAGATGAAAATGGGATTTTAGTTATAAATGCAGATAATGAAATAACAAATAGTTGTCAAAAAGAAGCAAATGGAAAAGTCATTTTATTCAGTAGTGAGAAAAAGTTAGAAAATGGATTTATAGTTGATGAAGGAATAATAAAAGAATGTAATGATGGAATTAGAAAACACATAATAGACACAAAAGAATTAAAATTACAAGGAATGCATAATTATCAAAATGTATGTACAGTACTTGCATTAACAAAAACTTTAGTAAATACAGAAGAAGCAATAGAAACAATTAAAAATTTTACAGGAGTTGAACATAGATTAGAACTTGTTAGAACATTAGATGGAGTTGAATGGTATAATGATTCAGCAAGTACAACACCAACAAGAGGAATTTCAGCATTAAATGCAATTAATAAAGAAATTGTGTTAATAGCAGGTGGAGCAGACAAAAATTTGGATTATACACCAATAGCAAAACCAATAATAGAAAAAGTTAAAAGTCTAATTTTAATTGGTCAAACAGCTACCAAGATATTTGACGCAGTAAAAAAAGAATTAGAAGTTCAACATAAAGAATTAGATATACATATGTGTGAATCTTTAAGACAAAGTATAGATTTAGCAAAAAGAATAGCAAAACCAGGGCAGGTAGTATTATTTTCTCCAGCTAGCACGAGTTTTGATATGTTCAAAGATATGTATGATAGAGGAGATAAATTTAAAGAAGAAGTAAATAAATTATAAATGAAAATGCCAACTTAATTTAAGTAATATACAGTAACAAAAGTATAAATTAAAAATATAATATATTATAAAAATTAAGGAGGTATAGAAAAATGAATGACTCAACATATGAAGACTATATGAGAAGTGTGTTAGGTTATCAACCTATGAATTACCAAGATACATATGAAATGAATTATGATTATAGAAATTATACAAATGATGAATTAGAAAGTTGTTATCCAGATATATATAGAATAATATATCCTATGGTACAAAAAGCTTGCGCACAGAATGTAAATCCGTTAACAAGAGAACAAATAGATAGAATGACAGAAGAAATTTATTGTGCATTAGAAGGAAATGAAATAATAGAAAATAGAGCAAGTGAAAATAAAGATGTAAAAACTACAAATACAAAATCAGAAGATAGGCAAGTCATAACAAGAAGAAATCCATTTTTAAATGACTTAATAAGGATTTTAATATTAAGAGAATTATTAGGAAGACCAGGTTTTCCAGGTAGACCACCAATGAGACCTCGTCCACCAATGAGACCAGGACCACGACCACCAATGAGACCACAGCCAAGACCATTTAATCGTCAATCATTTGGAATGTTTGAAGATGGTTATGATATATATGAATAAAAACAAAAAGGGACACTCTGTAATTATAAAGAGTGTCCCTGTGGTAAATTATTCCCATTCAATTGTTGCTGGTGGCTTAGAAGTAATATCATAAACAACTCTATTAACATGTTTAACTTCATTAACAATTCTGCTAGATACTTTTTCTAAAACATCATATGGAATTTTGCTCCAAACACCAGTCATAAAATCAGTTGTTTCAACAGCTCTTAAAGCTACTGTATAATCATAAGTTCTTTCATCACCCATAACACCTACAGATTTTAAATTTGTAAGAACTGCGAAATATTGATTAATATTTTTGTGTAATCCTGCATTTGCAATTTCTTCTCTAAAAATTGCGTCAGCATCTTTTAAAATAGTAAGTTTATCATCAGTTATATCTCCAATAACTCTTATAGCTAGACCTGGACCAGGGAATGGTTGTCTATAAACTAAATTTTCTGGAATTCCAAGCTCTAAACCAGTTTTACGAACTTCATCTTTAAATAGATTTCTTAAAGGTTCAACAATTTCTTTAAAATCTACATAATCAGGAAGACCACCTACATTGTGATGACTTTTTATAACAGCACTTTTTCCAAGTCCACTTTCAATAACATCAGGATATATTGTTCCTTGTACTAAAAAGTCAACAGTACCAATTTTTTTGGCTTCTGCTTCAAAAACTCTAATAAATTCTTCACCAATAATTTTTCTTTTTTTCTCTGGGTCTGTAACACCTGCAAGTTTTTCCAAGAATCTATCTTTTGCATTAACTCTGATAAAGTTTAAATCATAATTCTCTGTAAAGATTTTTTCAACTTCATCACCTTCATTTTTTCTAAGTAAACCATGGTCAACAAATATACATGTTAAATTTTTTCCAATAGCTTTACTTAGAAGAACTGCTGCAACAGATGAGTCTACACCACCTGATAAAGCACATAATGCTTTTTTGTCTCCGATTTTTTCTTTTAGAGATTTTATGGAATCTTCTACAAATGATGACATTACCCAATCTCCTGAACAATTACATATATTATATAAAAAGTTTTTAATTACTTGAGTGCCATTTATAGAATTGTTTACTTCTGGATGGAATTGTATTCCATATAATTTCTTTTCTTGATTTTCCATAGCAGCATTTGGACATACTGATGTATATCCAATTCTTTTAAATCCATTTGGTACTTCTTCTACATAGTCGGTATGACTCATTAAAAATATGTTGTTGTCTCCAAATCCTTCAAATAGAGGAGAGGTATTATCTATATTTACACTAGTTTCGCCATATTCTCTTGTTGTTGCAGATTTTACTTTACCTCCTAATTCATGTGACATTAATTGCATACCATAACATATTCCAAGTACTGGTATTCCTAATTCAAATATACCTTCAGCACATTTTGGTGAATCTTCACCATATACACTTGCAGGTCCTCCTGTAAAAATAATTCCCTTTGGATTTTTTTCTTTGATTTTTTCGATTGAAATATTGAATGGTACAACTTCTGAATAAACATTACATTCTCTTACTCTACGAGCAATTAATTGATTATATTGCCCTCCAAAATCTAATATTAAGATTAATTCTTTTGATTCCATATATCCTCCTAAAAAAATAATTTTCAACATTATATCACATTTTTTTCCAAAAGTAAAGAAAAAAAGGCAGTTTACTCTGCCTTTTCCTCCGTAAGAGCGAATAAAACATACCGCTCTCCAAATTCTCTAAAGATGCCTGTCCAATCTTGCTGATTAATGTAGCAGGGGGATTCAGACCAGCCAGGTTTATGAACCCATCTTCCATCCAACTCTCGCCGTGCCACATGAAAATCATATAAAGTGATTTCCATGCCATATCTTTTGGTGATATATGATGTGAAATCAAATACCATAAAGACATATTCATTTTTTTTGGCCTCCTCGATTGAATTCAATTGTCTTAGAGATTCTGAAGAACCAAAAAGTTCAGAGAACTTTTTATAAAAGGCTGCGAAGATTGGTGAACAACTGTCTAAGTCGTACATAGATGAGTGTAACCGAACAGGTTCTGTAATGCCGAGCGCGAAAGCAAGACAATTTGTACCATATCCGCTTGAGAATTTTGTTGGGTACTGCTCTGGGCTGATTGCTGCGAATTTTTTGGACATAATTTTGTCCTCCCTTCTCAAATATTAGTAATATAATTATATAATATTTTTAAGCTAAAGTCAAAATCAACATAAAAAATTGACAAATTTGCAAAAAATTGAAATATATGGTAAAATATAAATGAATGTTTATTATTTATTTATTATTAGGAGGAATTTTATGGAGAACAAAATAAGAAATAAAATAATTACAATTTCAGGAGAACCAGCAAGTGGTAAATCAACAGTTGTAAAACATTTAAAAAGTGAATATGAAAAAATGGGATTTAATGTACATATAATTTCAGTAGGTCATACATTTAGAGAAATAGCAAGAAAGGAATATTTAAAAATGTATCCAGATAGAACTGATGCTAATCTAGCAGACATACAAACAGATCCTTCATTTATAGCAAAAAGAGATATGATAGACAAGATGGTAGATGGAGAAGTTGCTAAAAGAGGAAGAGAAATAAATAATGTTGAAAGACCTAATGATGTGTATATAATAGATTCAAGACTAGCGTGGAGTAATATACCAGATTCTTATGCAATAAGATTAACAGTTAATGAAAATATAGCTGGTAATAGAGTCTTTAATGATAAAACAAGAGGTAAAGAGGACCAATATGGTTCTTTAGAAGAAGCTATAATAAAAACTAGAGAAAGAAAATTAGCAGAGATATCAAGATATAAACAAAGATATGGGGTAGATTTAACTAATCCAGATAATTATGATTTAATAGTTGATACTTCATATTCGAAATCAGATGAATTAGCTCAAATAATAATAGCTGGTGAAGAAAAATATAGAAGTGGAGGATATTATCCTAAAACATGGAAAAGTCCAGCATTATTTTTACCATCACAAAAAATAGGAGAAACATTATCTACATCTCCTATAGGTAGTAATATAGAGGATATAATAGAATCTATTAATAAAAAAGGTTATAATCCAAATGGGGGAGTCGAAGCTGTCGAACAAAATGGAATAAGTGTTTTAAGAGATGGACATCATAGAGCTATAGCAGCATTAGGGGCTGGAAAAACATTAATGCCATATTTTGTTGAACATAAAGATGATGAATTTGCAAAAAAATATATTGATGGAGATGTTAGATTACAGGATATTTATGATTGGGAAGACTGCATAAGATATTATGCTAAAAAAGGAAATATAGAAAGTTTAAAAGAATTTGAAATAGGAAAAGTAATTAATTTTAATAGAATTTTAAAAACAGAACCTAATAATAGTGGAGAAGGAAGATAATATTTTACAATTTAGAAAAAAGGTGGTATAATATAAATACAATATAAAACCCAAGGAGGACATTTTATGAAAGCATTAGAATCATTAATAAGGGAGAAGGAAACATATGCAAGACATGATGAGAATCCTGTCTTACAGGCAATGGAGTTTGATAGTATAGCAAAAGCTATACTGTATGTTTCCAAAGATGCAACAATGTTGACTGCAGAAGAAATTTCTGCCACAGACTGGGCGAAGAAACGCTTGGGTGTTGTTTAAGGGCTTGGATTCAAGCCCTTTTAAAGATAAAATAAATGAGTTAGAATAAGTTGAAAAAACAAAATTTAAAACCAAAAATATTATTGAATATTTTGATAGAGATGAAAGGAAACAATTAAAAATTAAAAAAGATTATTCAAAAACAAGAATAATCTTTTTTATTTTTGACTAAAATATAATAAGAGATAAAATCTCTAAAAATAAAAAATAAAAAGGAGTTTAATATGAAAGTTAAAGATTGTATGTGTGGAGAAGTATGCTGTGTTAAGCCAGAAACAAAAATTAATGAAGTTGCTAAATTAATGGAAAAAAATCATATAGGATGTGTTCCTGTTTGTAATGACCAAAACTGTCTAGTAGGAGTAATAACAGACAGAGATATAACATTAAGATGTACTGCATGTGACAAAGATGCTAAAAATACAATAGCAAGTGATATAATGACATGTAATGTATGTACTTGTAACGAAAATGACAACATAAGTGATGCAGAACGTAAAATGTCAGATAACCAGATTAGAAGAATACCAGTTGTAGACAACAACAAAGTAATTGGGATATTAACATTGGGAGATTTAGCAAATTACAATAAAGAAATTGGACAAAACGAAGTATGTAATACTATAGAAAATATATGCGAATGTGGCGGACAAGCAAAAAACAATTGTTAAAAATCATATTATGCTTAGAGCAGCAGAAATGCTGCTATACATAGAAAAGAGGGTAAATGTCAGGAGATTTAAAATATATTTATAAAGTAATAAGAAGAGTATTAAACATAATATTATTAGTAGTTTTAGGCTATATTGGTATAAAAATGGCAGTATTTTATATGCCTTTTTTGATAGCATTTATAATATCTCTAATAATAGAACCAGCAATAAGATATTTAATGAAAAAAACTAAAATGACAAGAAAGATGAGTTCGATAATAATATTTATTATAGTATTTTCTATTATTATTGGAGTAATTACTTGGGGAATAATATCATTAATATCAGAGTCTACAAATTTGTTACAAACATTAAATATATATATAGATAAAGCATATACACAAATTCAAGATGTAATTGGAAAATTAGAAATAACTAAAATAAGTATATCAAATAATGTATTAGATATTGCACAAAATGCTTCAAGAGAATTGTTGCTAAAAATATCAACATGGTTAACACAATTTTTAACTAAATTAATAAATATAGTAACATCAATACCTGTAATGGGAATATATACAGTTATAACAATATTGTCAGTGTATTTTATATGCACAGATAAAATATATATATTAGATTTAATGGAACATCATATGCCTAAAAAATGGGTTCAAAAAATAGGAACACATATTAAAGAAATTAGTAAAAGTCTTGGAGGATATTTAAAAGCAGAAGCTATATTAGTATTAGTATCATTTGCAATATCTGTTATAGGATTATATTTCTTTAAATTTATAGGAATGAATATTAAGTATCCATTGTTAATTGCTTTAGGAATAGGATTTGTAGATGCACTTCCGATTTTAGGTTCAGGAACAGTAATGCTCCCTTGGGCAATAATTTCTGCTTTAAATGGGGATTTGAAACTTGGAATTGCAGTTATTGTGTTATGGATTATAATGTCAATTGTAAGACAAATACTAGAGCCTAAAATTGTTAGTGGAAAAATAGGAATACATCCAATTTTTACTTTAATTGCAATGTATACAGGTTTCAAAATAATTGGAGTTATGGGAATGCTAGTTGGTCCTATAGTTTTAATAATTTTAAAAAATATATTTGCAACAGTATTAGAACAAGGAGTAACAAATACCTTAAAAGGTGAGGGACGGTTCTTTTTAGAAGGTAGCAATCATATTTGTTTCATTTTAATAGTACCTTAAGTTAAAAGTTTATATATTACTATTCCATAGCAAAACCATATTCTGGGTCTTCGTCGGGGGTCTTTGCTTTATTTCATAGTAATATATAAACTTTTAACTATAGTTATAAATAAAAAGATGCATCAAACAGGACCGTCCCCATCCAAACAGGACCGTCCCATTTGAAGCAGTTCTAAAATAAAAATAACCTCATAAAATTAAATAAGAAATTTAATGGAGGTTTTTTTATGTTTATATATAATTTTAAGGTTAATGGAGGAATAATATTAAGAATCATAATAATAGTATTATCATTATTCATGTTAGGAGTGTTTTTGTTTAGTATATATAGAATATTTTTTACAAGTGGAAAATTTAAAGTAGAAGATACATTAGAAGCAAAAGAAATAACAGAAATAGAACCAGAAAACTATACAAATGTATTACAAGCAGTACATGATAACCCAGATTCATATATAGGAATGAAAGTAAAATTCACGGGATATATGTATAGATTATTAGATTTTGAAGATGAGCAATTTGTAATAGCAAGAGATATGTTTATAAATAATGATAAGACACAAACAGTAGTTGTGGGATTTTTATGTCAATACAAAGATGCAGATAATTTTGAAGATGGAACATGGGTAAATCTTACAGGAAGTATAGAAATGGGAAAATATCATAATGAAGAAATACCAATTATAAGAGTTACAGAAATAGAAGAAACAGCAGAACCTGCGAATAGTTTTGTAAATCCACCAAGTGATACATATATACCAACAAGTGGTATGTTATAAAAAATATATGCAAAAAGTGTAAAAAAACTTTATTTTTGTCGAAAAAGCTGATATAATATGCATAACAAAAGAGTAGAACAGCATTTATAAATAATAGGAGGTGCGACAACATATGAGGAGCAAAGATTATCAATTTAATAAAATTAAGAGGAAACTCAGAGAGTCACGGAAACAAGGAAATGAAACAGAAATATTAAAATTATCCAGAGAACGTAAAGAAAAACTAGAAAAATATTACAGAATAGAACCATATTCGTATATTGTTAGAACGAGAACGTTCAGTAAAAGGGCAAGAGAGCATGATGAATTACTGAAAGGATTGCATTATGCAAAAATTAAAGGAAAAGATACTGTAAAAATGAAGCTTAACAAAGATAGTCGTAGAACACTAGATAATTATGGAGTAAGGTATTATGCAATAGAATACATCATATACCTTCAAAAAAGATAATATTATTTATTATTAATGCTAATAGAACCCATGGGAATTTCATGGGTTCTTTCTTAAATTTAATTAAAAAGCTTGAAAAATGAGGTCAATCGTGCTATATTATAATGGTATAAATGAAAGGAATGATATAAAATGGGAATATTTAGCAAAATATTTAAAAGCTATAGTGAAAAAGAAGTAAATAGAGTAATGCCAATAGTAACAAAAATAAATGAATTAGAAGAAGAAATATCAAAACTAACAGATGAACAACTAAAAAATAAAACAAATGAATTCAAGAAACAGTTAGAAGAAGGAAAAACACTTGATGACATTTTACCAGAAGCATTTGCAGTAACAAGGGAAGCATCAAAAAGAGTATTAGGCATGAGACATTTTGATGTACAATTAATAGGTGGAATTATATTACATCAAGGAAGAATTGCAGAAATGAAAACAGGTGAAGGAAAAACATTAGTAGCAACATTACCAGTATATTTAAATGCACTAACAGGAAAAGGAGTACATGTAGTAACTGTAAATGATTACTTAGCAAAAAGGGATAGTGAATGGATGGGAAAATTATATAAATTCTTAGGACTATCAGTAGGTTTAGTAATAGCAGGAATGACTCCAAAAGAAAAGAGAGAAGCATATGCATGTGATATAACATATGGAACCAATAATGAATATGGATTTGATTATTTGAGAGACAATATGGTAATTTACAAAGACCAATTAGTACAAAGAGGATTAAACTATGCAATAGTAGATGAAATTGACAGTATTTTAATAGATGAAGCAAGAACACCACTTATAATATCAGGAAGAGCAAATCAATCATCAGAACTTTATAAAAAGGCAAATGATTTTGTAAAAAGATTAAAAGCCAAAGTTATTGTAGAAGAAGATGTGAAAAATGAAGAACAAGCAGAAGATAATGAAAAATACGATTATATTGTAGACTTAAAAGCAAAATCAGCTTCATTAACACAAAAAGGTATAAAAAAGGCAGAAGACGAATTTAGAATAGAAAACTTTAATGACATAGAAAATTCTACATTAGTACATCATGTAAATCAAGCATTAAGAGCACATGGAATAATGAAAAAAGATATTGATTATATAGTAAAAGATGGAGAAGTATTAATAGTAGATGAATTTACAGGACGTATAATGTATGGAAGAAGATATAACAATGGATTACATCAAGCAATAGAAGCAAAAGAAGGAGTAAAAATCGCGGATGAATCAAAAACACTTGCAACAATAACATTCCAAAACTATTTTAGAATGTATGATAAATTAGCAGGAATGACAGGTACTGCAATGACAGAAGAAGCAGAATTCGAAGAAATCTATAATTTAGATGTAATATCAATACCAACAAATAAACCAATGATAAGACAAGACCAACATGATGCAATATATAAAAATGAAAATGCTAAATTTAATGCCATAGTACAAAGTATAAAAGAAAGTAATCAAAAAGGACAGCCAGTACTAGTAGGTACAGTATCAATAGAAAAATCAGAAAAATTAAGTAGAATACTTAAAAAAGAAGGAATTAAGCATGAAGTATTAAATGCCAAATTCCATGAAAAAGAAGCAGAAATAATAGCTCAAGCTGGTAAATTTGGAGCAGTAACAATTGCAACAAACATGGCAGGACGTGGTACTGATATTATGCTTGGAGGAAACAGCGAATATTTGGCAAAACAAGAAATGAAAAGAAACAAAATTCCAGAAGAACTAATAGAAGAATCAAATACTTATTATGAAACAGACAATGAAGAAATTTTAAAAGCAAGAGAAACTTTCAAAAAATTAGAGAAAAAATTTGATGAAGAGATAAAAGAAGAAAAAGAGAAAGTTATAGCAGCAGGCGGACTAAAAATAATAGGAACGGAAAGACATGAATCAAGAAGAATTGACAATCAGTTAAGAGGACGTAGTGGACGTCAAGGAGACCCAGGAGAATCAAAATTCTATATAGGATTAGATGATGACTTAATGAAAATCTTTGGTGGAGACATGATAACAAAAGTATATAATACAATAGGAATGGACGAAAATATTCCAATAGAAAACAAAATGATTAGTAATGCAGTAGAATCAGCTCAGAAAAAAGTTGAGGGAAGAAACTTTAGTATCAGAAAAAATGTATTAAAATATGATGATGTTATGAATGCTCAAAGAGAAATAATTTATAAACAAAGAAGACAAGTTCTTGATGGAGAAAATATAAATGAAAATATATTAAAAATGATAGAATCACTTGCAGAAGAAACTGTTTTAAATTATGCAGGTCATGATGAAGAAATTAATGTAGAATCTTTGGATACAGATATTAGAAATACATTTGGGATTGATATGAAAGACTTTATAAAAGAAAATTCAAAAAACCCTAATGCTATAGCTGAACAATTACAAAAAGATGCATTGGATAAATATGAAAATAAAGAAAAAGAAATTGGAAGTGAACAGCTAAGAGAGCTTGAAAGAGTTGTAATGCTTAAAGTTGTAGACCAAAAATGGATGGACCATATAGATGCTATGGATGAATTAAAAAATGGTATAGGTCTTCGTGCATATGGACAACAAGATCCTGTAGTAAAATACAGAATGGAAGGTATGGATATGTTTGACGAAATGGTTGCAGACATTAAGTATGATGTAGTTAAATTACTTATGAATCTTCGTAAACAAGAAGATGTAAAAAGAGAAGAAGCTGCTAAAATTACAGGTGCAGCATTGCAAGCAATAAACGGACTAGATAGTGACCAACAACGTGTTAAATCAGAAGTAAATAGGACTGTTGTAAATCAAGGTCCTAAAGTTGGTAGAAATGACCCATGTCCATGTGGGTCGAACAAAAAATATAAAAATTGCTGCGGTAGAAACAAGTAAAATAGGTAATTACAAAGGTTAGCAGATAATTATATTTTATATTTTGTCAACGAATTGTCAACCTTAAAAACTGTATAATAAATAAATTAAAA
>CALXJU010000034.1 GCA_944388705.1 uncultured Clostridia bacterium | reverse complement strand
ATGAAAAATGCTAAAAAAGTAATAAAAGAAGTTGCAGAAGAATTCGAAAAATGGACAGGAAGAAAATATGAATTCTTCGAAAAATATAAATTAGATGATGCAGAAATTGCAATAGTATGTATGAACTCTACAGCTGGAACAACAAAAGCAGTAGTAGATGAATTAAGAAATAAAGGTGTAAAAGCAGGATTACTTAAAGTAAGAATGTTCAGACCATTCCCAGCAGAAGAAATAGCAGAAGCATTAGCAGGACTAAAAGCTGTTGCTGTATTAGATAAAGCAGATTCATTAAATGGAGCAGGTGGAGCATTATTTGAAGATATAACATCAGCAATGTATGTAAATCAAAAAAATGTTCCAATGGTAAACTATGTATATGGTATTGGAGGAAGAGATACAACTGAAATGCAAATAGAATCAGTATATAAAGACCTAGAAAAAATCGTAAAAGAAGGAAAAATCGAAAATCCATATAGATATTTAGGACTTAGAAAGGAGGAAAACTAATATGGCATATAATCTAAAAGAAGTAGTGGCAAATAAGCCATCAAGATTTACAGAAGGACATAGAATGTGTGCAGGATGTGGGGCACCAATTGTAGCAAGAATGGTAATGAGAGCATTAAAACCAGAAGACCATGCAGTAGTTGCAGGAGCAACAGGATGTATGGAAGTATCAACATTTATGTATCCATATACAGCATGGACAGATTCATTTATTCATACTGCATTTGAATGTGCAGGAGCAACATGTGCAGGAGCAGAAGCTGCATACAAATCAATGAAAAGACAAGGAAAATTACCAGAAGGTAAAGAAACAAAATTCATAGCATTTGGTGGAGATGGAGGAACATATGATATAGGATTACAAAGCTTATCAGGAGCAATGGAAAGAGGTCATGACATGGTATATGTATGTTATGACAATGGTGCATATATGAACACAGGAATCCAACGTTCATCAGCAACACCAAAATTTGCAGATACAACAACATCACCAGCTGGAAAAGTAATTCCAGGAAAAATGCAAGCAAGAAAAGACCTTGCTAAAATAATGGTAGGACATCATATTCCATATGTAGCTCAAACAGCAGCATATATGAATTTTAAAGATTTATATGAAAAATCAGAAAAAGCAATATATACAGAAGGACCAGCATTTTTAAATGTATTAGCTCCATGTCCTAGAGGATGGGGATATCCAACAGAAGATTTAATGAAAATTAATAAATTAGCTGTTGAAACATGTTATTGGCCATTATATGAAGTAGTAGATGGAAAATATAAAATAACATATAAACCAGCTAAAAAACTTCCAATAGAAGAATTCTTGAAACCACAAAAACGTTTTAAACATATGTTTAAAGAAGGAAATGAATGGATGATTGAAGAATTCCAAAAAGAAGTAGATTCAAGATGGCAAGAACTTCTTGATTTAGAAGAAATTACAAACAAAGAATAAAGAAAATTTTACCAGAAGGATACTCTTTAACTAATTATAAATTTATATAAATATAATTAAAATAAATGAAAGCATTTTGTGTATCTAAACTTGAAGTTAGAAATTAAGGAAAAAACGATGAGGGATGTTCAATTTCACATTGAAAGAGGCTCATCGTTTTTTCTTATAATTTCTGCGAAAGTTTAGCTTATCCAAAATGCTGTAATGTTTTTAATTACTATTTATATAAATTATTTTATAAAAGAATATCCCTCTGGTAAAATTTTGAGAAAAAATTGAAAATCGATTGACAACAATGGATAAATATGTTAAAATAAATAACTGTAATCCGCTTAGTCAAGGTACAAAATGTTATGAAACAAGTAACTACCTTAATTTAAGGATTAGCGAGTATACAAAAAAGGGAGGTGCATTTTAAATGTACGCAGTAATTGAAAGTTGTGGAAGACAATACAAAGTAGCACAAGGAGATGTAGTATTTTTCGAAAAATTAGATGCTGAAGAAGGAAAAAAAGTTACTTTTGATAAAGTAGTACTAGTGTCTGAAGATGGAAAAGTACAAGTAGGAAATCCTTATGTTAAAGGTATTAAAGTAGAAGGAAAAGTAGTTTCACATGGTAAAGGTAAAAAAATCATAGTTTTCAAAATGAAAGCTAAGAAAAATGAAAGAACAAAACAAGGACATAGACAACCATATACTAAAGTAGAAATTACAGGAATCAAAACACCTGCTAAAAAAGCAGAAAAAACAGCTGAAAAAGCAGAAAAAGTAGAAGCATAATTCAGCAAAAACTAGATTATAATTGAGAAAATATATAGTGAAGTAAATTCACGCAAACTAGATTAGAACCGAAAGGAGTGAGATAGATGGCACATAAAAAAGGTCAAGGTAGTATCAAGAACGGTAGAGACAGTGAATCAAAAAGACTTGGTGTCAAAAGAGCTGACGGACAATTTGTACTAGCTGGAAACATTCTAGTAAGACAAAGAGGAACAAATGTACATCCAGGAAATAATGTTGGTAAAGGTAGTGATGATACATTATTTGCTTTAATAGATGGAACAGTTAAATTTGAAAGAAAAGGTAGAGATAAAAAACAAGTAAGTGTATATCCAGTTACAGAAACTGAAAATGCATAAATAAAAACAAAGACAAGGACAAGACAAATAATATAATATCTAATAGCGAGTATGAAGATAGTGGAAGTCATATAAGTAAAAATTATTTGTTATCACCTATGTAGTTGCAAAGCTGAAGCTTTAAGTAAGCATTGCCGTAATTCTGCGTTAAAGAAAAATGAGATAGTAAGAAATTACTAAAATAGGTGGTACCGTGGAGAAATTCGCCCTAACATACAGTAAAAAACTGTTTGTTAGGGTGTTTTTGTTAATTTAAATCTTATATTAGTTTTAAATATTTAAAAATATATTATTTAAATAAATGGGAGGTATAAAAATGAGAGAATTAAAAATCAATGGAATTTACAAACATTTCAAGGGAGACTATTATTTAGTAGAAGGTATTGCAAAAGATTCAGAAACAAAAGGAGAAGTCGTAATATATAGACGACTATATGGAGATGGAGGATTATGGGTAAGACCATTAGAAATGTTTTTATCAGAAGTTGACCATGAAAAATACCCAAATGTAAAACAAAAATACAGATTTGAATTACAAGAAATAGAAAGTGTAGCTGGAAAATTTCAAAAATAAGAGGAGGTAATATTATGTATAAAAAAGTTGAATTAAAAAATGGATTTGTCGGAATGGAAAATGAAGTTGCAGAATTCTGGAAGAAAAAAGACATAATCAAAAAGAATTTTGCAATGAATAAAGGACAAAGATATTTTACATTTTATGATGGACCACCAACAGCAAATGGAAAACCACATGTTGGACATATTGAAACAAGGGTAATGAAAGATATCATACCAAGATACAAAGTAATGAAAGGATATCATGTAGACAGAAAAGCAGGATGGGATACACATGGATTACCTGTTGAATTAGAAATTGAAAAAAAATTAGGAATATCAGGAAAAGCACAAATAGAAGAATATGGAGTAGAAAAATTCGTAAAACAATGTAAAGAAAGTGTATTTACTTATGTATCAATGTGGGAAGAAATGACAAACAAGGTAGGTTTCTGGGTAGATATGGAAAATCCATATGTAACATATCATAATGAATACATAGAATCTGTATGGTGGGCATTAAAAGAAATGTGGAAAAAAGGCTTATTATATGAAGGACATAAAGTAATGCCATATTGTCCAAGATGTGGAACAGCCTTATCATCACATGAAGTCGCACAAGGATATAAAGATGTAAAAGATTTAACATGTATAGCAAAATTCAAAGTTGTTGGAAAAGAAAATACATATATATTAGCATGGACAACAACACCATGGACATTACCATCAAATTTAGCATTATGTGTAAATAAAACATTTACATATGTAGAAGTAAAAGCAAATATCGGAACAGATGATGAGCCACAATATGAAAATTATATTTTAGCAAAAGATTTATTAGAAGCAGTATTAAGAGAAACTCCATATGAAATAGTAAAAGAATTTAAAGGTGAAGAATTATTAGGAACAAAATATGAACAATTAATACCATTTGTAAAACCAGAAGGAAAAGCATTTGAAGTAATACATGGAGATTATGTAACAATAGAAGATGGTACAGGAATAGTTCATATAGCACCAGCTTATGGAGAAGATGATAGTCTTGTTGCAAAACAAAATGGAATAACATTTATAAATTTAGTAGATAAGACTGGAAAATTTGTCCCAGAAGTAAAACCTTGGGCAGGAAGATTTGTAAGAGATTGTAATGAAGATATTTGTAAATGGTTAGCTGAAAATGGAAAATTATTTAGCAAAGAAAAACACATGCATTCATATCCTCATTGTTGGAGATGTGATACACCACTTTTATATTATCCAAAAGAAAGTTGGTTTGTTGCAATGACAAAAGTAAGAGACAAGTTAGTTGCAAATAATAATACAATAAAATGGTATCCAGATACAATAAGAACAGGTAGATTTGGAAAATTCTTAGAAAATGTAATAGATTGGGGAATTTCAAGAGATAGATATTGGGGAACACCATTACCTATATGGAAATGTGAATGTGGACATGAAGAATGTATAGGAAGTATCGCAGAATTAAAGGAAAAAGCAGTAGATTGCCCAGAAGACATAGAATTACATAAACCATATATAGATAATGTACATTTAAAATGTCCTAAATGTGGAAAAGAAATGACAAGATTTAAAGAAGTAATAGATTGCTGGTTTGATTCAGGTTCAATGCCATTTGCACAATTACATTACCCATTTGAAAATAAAGAAGAATTTGAAAAACATTTCCCAGCGCAATTCATATCAGAAGCGGTTGACCAAACAAGAGGATGGTTCTATACATTACTTGCAATATCAACATGTTTATTTGATAAAGCTTCATATGAAAACTGTATAGTTCTTGGACATGTATTAGATGAACATGGTCAAAAAATGTCTAAATCAAAAGGAAATGGTGTAGACCCAATGGTTTTATTAAATCAAGTTGGAGCTGATAGCACAAGATGGCATTTCTACACATGTTCAGCACCATGGCTTCCAACAAGACTAGGGTTAAAAAATGTACAAGAAACACAAAGAGGATTTTTAAGTACATTATGGAATGTATATTCATTTTACTGCTTATATGCAGAAATAGACCAATTTAATCCTTTAAAATATGCTGATTATAAATCAGACAATATAATGGATAAATGGATATTATCAAAATTAAATACATTAATAAAAGAAGTTGATGAAAAACTAGAAAAATATAATATAACAGATGCAGCATTAGAAATAGAAAAATTTACAGATGAACTTTCAAATTGGTATGTACGTACAAATAGAGAAAGATTCTGGGGAGAAAAATTAACTGATGATAAAATTGGAGCATATACAACTTTATATAAAGTATTAGTTGACTTATGCAAAGTTTCAGCACCATTTGTACCATTCATAGTAGAAGAAATTTATCAAAATCTAGTTGTTGGATTAGACAAAAATGCACCAGAAAGTATACATTTATGTTTATGGCCAACAGTAGATGAAAAACAAATAGATAAAAAATTAGAAAATGAAATGGATTTAGCATATTCAATTGTAAAACTTGGAAGAAGTGCAAGAAATACTTCAAACATAAAGAACAGACAGCCACTTTCAAAAATGTTAATATCTGTTGATACACTTCCAGAATACTATGGCAATATAGTAAAAGAAGAATTAAATATAAAAGAAGTTGTATTAGGTGCAAACATGTCAGAATATGTGCATTTTGAAATAAAACCAAATTTACCAGTACTTGGAAAAGAATATGGTAAATTAATTCCAAAAATTAGAGAAGCAATAAATAAAATGAATCAAATGGATTTAGCAAATAAAGTTAAAAATGGTGGAGTTGAATATATTGATATAGATGATACACAAATTGCTTTAACTTCAGAAAATTTATTAGTTACAATGCAAGGAAAAGAAGGATTTGCATTTGCAGGAGAAGGAGAGATTGGTGTAGTTCTTGATACAACAATAACACCAGAACTTAAAGAAGAAGGATATGTAAGAGAAATTTTATCAAAAGTTCAAAATATGAGAAAAGATAAAGGATTTGAAGTATTAGATAAAATAAATTTATATGTATCAGAAAATGCTGAATTAGAAAATATAATCAAAAAATTTGAAACTCAAATCAAAAAAGAAACTTTAACTTTGAAAATATTTTATAATGAAAAAAGAGAAGGTTATACAGATGTTAGCATAAATGGTGAAAATTTAAAACTTGATGTTGAAGTTTCAAAATAAATTAAAGTGAGGCTTAATTATAGCCTCATTTTTAATATAATAGATGATTTTTTTATTATGAAAAATAAATAAAGATAAGTGTTATAAAATCATTTAAAAAGCTTGAAAAATTAGGCGAAAAATAGTACAATATAAAAGGTAAAGAAAGAGGGAGAAAAAGTGAAAGTATCAGAATTTAATTATGAATTACCAGAAGAATTAATTGCACAAACGCCAATAGAAAAAAGAGATGAATCAAAATTAATGGTATTAGAAAGAAAAAAACAAACCATAGAACATAAAGTTTTTAAAGATATAATAGATTATTTAGAACCAGGAGATTGTTTGGTAAGAAACAATACAAAAGTATTACCAGCAAGATTATATGGAAAAAAAGAAACAGGTGCAAAAGTAGAATTTTTGTTATTAAATCAAATAGAAGGAGATATATGGGAAAGTATAGTAAGACCTGGAAATAAATTACATGTAGGTACAAAAGTAATATTTGGAGATGGACTATTAGAAGCTGAAATATTAGAAGTAATGCCAGGAGGAACAAGAAAAGTAGAATTTCATTATAAAGGAATATTTAACGAGATTTTAGACCAAATTGGATTAATGCCATTACCACCATATATACATGAAGAATTAAAGGAAAATGACAGATATCAAACAGTATATGCAAAATATAATGGTTCAGCAGCAGCACCAACAGCAGGATTACATTTTACAGAAGAATTGTTAAAAAAGATTGAAGAAAAAGGTGTAAAAATAGCAAATGTAACACTACATGTTGGAATAGGAACATTTAGACCAGTAAAAGTTGAAAAAATAGAAGAACATGAAATGCATTCAGAACATTTTTATATAAAACAAGAAGATGTAGACAAAATAAATGAAACAAAAAAACAAGGAAAAAGGGTAATTGCAATAGGGACAACATCATGTAGAGTTTTAGAGACAATATCAGATGAGAATGGAATGGTAAAACCTATGGAAGGAGATACACAAATATTTATATATCCAGGATATAAATTTAAATGTCTAGATGGATTAGTAACAAATTTTCATTTACCAGAATCAACATTAATAATGCTTGTTTCTGCATTAGCAGGAAGAGACTATATCATGAAAGCATATAATGAAGCAGTTAAAGAAAAATATAGATTTTTTAGCTTTGGAGATGCAATGCTTATTTGTTAAAATTTTAAAGAGGAAATAGAAACAATGGAAAAAATTAATAATTTACCTATGAGTATAGAAAAACATTCATTAATACAGAAAAAAAGAGAACAAAAAAGAATAAAAAATAATATAAAAAGAATAGGAAAAATCGCATTAAATTCAGGAATTGCAGCTTCAGGAGTCGTAATTGCAGCTATAGGAGGACCAATAGGTGTACCCATAGGAATAGGAATGTATACAGCATTTGCAACAAAATCATTATATGATATAGCATTCAAAAAAGAAGAAGGAACCCAATTTGTAACAAAAAGAAACTTAAAAGGTGAGATTTCTCTTTTTCAAGATGCATTAGATATAAGTGGATTTAGTAGAATGAAAGGATTTGAACCACAAGAAAAAGGGGCTCTTATGGGAATACAGATGTTAATGAGTTTACAGAATTATAAGAGGCAATATCAAGATAAAGGAATACCAACAGAAATAGCAAGAGATGGTGAGAATCAAGTATATCCACAAGTATTTAAAACTGTAACACATGGAATCAATATAAAAACTATAGAAGCATTAGAAAAACTAGGATATTTACAAATAGATAAAAATCAATTATTAGATAAAAAAAGTATTCTATTTTGGGAGAAAATAGGATTTGGACAATATAAAAAAGCGATAGAAGCACTCAACTCAGTATTGACGAGAAATCAGGACAAAATAAAAGAAAATCAAGTTCAAATGTCAGAAATATTATTTAGATTAACTGATAAACCATTGAATTTAGAAGAAATATATATAAAATATCAAGATGTGAAATCGACAAAAGATAATAATCCTATGAGAAAACCAATCAGGAGAATAGGAAGTATTATAGAAGCACTAAAAAATAAAAATATAGATATAGAGACAGATGAAATAGGTTTATTAAGAATGAATTATAATGCAAAAGAATCTTTGGCTACAAGAGTCGTAAGAGAACAAGAAATATTCAATAGAAATAAGAGATATAGAGAAGAACAAAAAATAGTAATATCAGATAATCAAATGTTAAATAATAGAGAAAACTCAGTTGAAGACAATCTAAGAAAAGATGAAAAAAAAGAAGATGAAAAAGATAGATAGAAATAGGAGGAAAAATGAAACCAGCAATAACATATGAGTTAATACACAAATGTAAACAAACTGGAGCAAGAAGAGGAGTAATACACACTCCACATGGTGATATACAAACACCAGTATTTATGCCGGTTGGAACACAAGCAACAGTAAAAAGTATGACACCTGATGAATTAAAAAATGAAATAGATGCAAAAATAATTTTATCAAATACATATCATTTATATTTAAGACCAGGAGAAGAAGTCATACAAGAAGCAGGTGGATTGCATAAATTCATGAATTGGGATAGAGCAATTTTAACAGATAGTGGAGGATTCCAAGTATTTAGTTTAAGTAGTCTTAGAAAAATATCAGAAGAAGGAGTAGAATTTAGGTCACATTTAGATGGCAAAAAAATAGTTTTTACTCCAGAAAGTGTTATGCATACAGAAAATATATTAGGTTCAGATATAATGATGGCATTTGATGAATGTTGTCCATATCCATCTACATATGAATATACAAAAAACTCAATGGAAAGAACTACAAGGTGGGCAAAAAGATGTAAAATAGCACATGCAAGACCAGAAGACCAAGGATTGTTTGGAATTATACAAGGAGGATTTTATAAAGACTTAAGAGAAAAATCAGTAAAAGATTTAGCAGAATTAGATTTACCAGGATATGCAATAGGAGGAATAAGTGTAGGAGAGCCAAAAGAAGAATTTTTAGATATACTAAAATTCACAGCACCACTTATGCCAGAAAACAAACCAAGATATCTAATGGGAGTAGGAAGTCCAGATTATTTGATTGAAGCAGCTATGGCAGGTATAGATATGTGTGATTGCGTACTACCAACAAGAATTGCAAGAAATGGAACAGCAATGACATGGAATGGAAAAGTTGTAATAAGAAATGCAACATATGAGAAAGATTGGGGACCAATAGATAAAGAATGTGATTGTTATGCATGTAGAAATTATACTAGAGCATATATAAGACACTTAATAAAAGCAAAAGAAATTTTAGGAGTAAGATTACTTTCAATTCATAATGTATATTTCTTGACTAAATTAATGGAAAGAGTTAGAATAGAAATAGAGAATGATAATTTAGGAACATTTAAAGAAGAATTTTACAAAAAATATGGTTACGAAAGATAGGGGGAAAACTCATGGAATTATATAATGAAGATGATTTTGTAAAAAAGAAATCTAAAATGCCATTAATTATAGGTATTTGTATAGGTGTACTGATTTTAATTACAGCAGTAATAATTTATATGATTATGTATTTACAAGGTACTGTATATAAGATTACATTAGATGGTGTAACAACAAGTGACTTAGAAGAAATATTTTATATAGAAGGTTCTGAGGATGCACCAGAAACAATGAAATTATATATACCAATTAGAAAAATAGCATCATTTTTAGGTTATGCAGACTATAATGGAGATTATAAAAATAAATCAGAAGATAATACTAAATGTTATGTAGAAAATGAATATGAAACAGTAGTATTCACTCAAGATTCAAATGAAATATTTAAAACAAGAGGAAATTCGGATTATGAAATTATACAATTAGATGAAAAAGTTTTTTCAAAAGATGGAGATTTATATACAACAATTGATGGAATAGAAAAAGCATACAATGTTGAATTTTTATTTGAACCAACTAAAAGAAATATCGAAATATATACAATGGGATATTTACTTGATTATTATGCACAATATTTACAATTAGAAGAATATTCAGTTGATTTTTCAGACCAAAAAGCTATATTTGAAGGAATGATAATAGTTATACAAAATGAAAAATATGGAGTTATTGATGCCACAACAGGAAATGCTATATTAGAAACAAAATATGATGAAATATCATATTTACCTAATGCAAAAGATTTTCTTGTAAAGACTAACGGAAAATATGGAATAGTAGCAAAAGATACTACTATAAAAGTAAGAACAGCATATGATAATATACAAATAATGGATAATAAAAATGGACTATATTTAGTGAAATTAAATAATTCTTATGGAGTATTAAATACAAGTGGAAATACAATAATAGAACCTATGTATCAACAAATAGGAATAGGAAATATAAATGACTATTCTCAAAATGGTATAGAAAGTCAATATATAATTTTAGATGAATTGATACCAGTAAAAAATAATAACTTATGGGGATTTTTCAACTTAAAAGGAGAACAAATTACAGAATTCAAATTTACACAAGTAGGTTCAAGTAAAGCAAATGTAACTAATTCATACCCAGTACTAGCAATACCAAGTTATAAAATTATTATAGTACAAAAAGATGGGTATTATAATTTAATGCAAACTGATGGAAAAGAAGTAATAAGGAATTATGCATTAGATTCAGTATATATGACAACAAATACAGAGACAGGAGAAAATACTTTCCATATGACATATGGAGGAAAAGAAGAAAATATAGAAGAATGGTTAGCAGGATTAGGATATTAGAAATAAGAGTTAATAAAAAGAATAAATAAAAAAGTAAAGAAAATGGAGGAATAAAAATGGCTACAAGAGATAAAAATATATGGATTTTATTAATATTTATATGTTGTGGATTAGTAATAGGAGGATTATTAGGACAATTAGCATCACAGGTAGAATGGCTTAATTGGTTATCATATGGACAAACATTTGGATTAAGTGAACCATTAATTATAGAGTTAAATGTAATTAAATTAACATTTGGATTAATGTTAAATATAAATGTTGCAAGTATTATAGGAATGGCAATAGCATTATTGTTATATAGAAAAATCTAATTTTAGGAATTATTCTTAATATAAATATATATAAATAAAAGGGGATAATAATGAACATAGGACTAGCATTGGCAGGTGGAGGATTGCAAGGAATTGCTCATATTGGGGCAATAAAGGCATTAGAAGATTTAAATATAAAAATAGATTATATATCAGGAACAAGTTCAGGAAGTATATTTGCAGCAATGTATGCAATTGGATTTTCAACAGATGAAATGAAAGAATTTGCAAGACAATATTATAAAACTTTAATAAAAATAGAAAAAAAACCAATTATTTCAGCAATTGGAAGTTATATAATACATAAAAAACTCAAAATAGGCGGATTAATATCAGGAGAAAAAATAGAAAAATTAGTGTATCAATTTGCTAGAAAAAAAGGAATAAAAAATATTTCAGATGTAAAGATACCATTAGCAATCCCTACTGTTGATACAATTTCAACAAAAGAATGTATATCAATATCTAAAAAAGGACATAAACAGAGAGAAGATATAGAATATATATATGACATTCCTTTAGAAACAGCTGTAAGAGCAAGTATGTCATTTCCAGGGATATTTACTACTTGTAATTTTAATCAATACAATTTTATAGATGGAGGAACAAAAGATAATCTACCAGTTCAAATATTAAAAGATATGGGTGCAGAAAAAACAATAGGATTAAGTTTTAATATAGATAAATATACACCAACAGAAAATATACTAAAAATATTATTAAGAGCAGTAGATATTTTTTCTTTAAAAGATGTTAGAAATGCACAAAAAATAGCAGATTTAGCAATAGAAATAGATACACAGGGAACATCATTATTAGAAATAACAGATTTAGAAAAATGTTATCAAATAGGATATGATACAATAATGGAAAATAAAGAACAGATTTTAAATTTATAAGGGGGATATATTATGGAAATGAATGGAAAGCAAATTCTAAAAAAAGCTAAAAAAACATTACCAGGTATTAAAATTGCATATATAATAGTTTTTCTTGCAGTAATAATATCAGTTGGTGTAATAATATATAGAGATGAATATAAAAAGCCTGAAGCTATTGATTTTACAACAAATGGAGCAATAGGAATGGCAACAGACCAATATGCATATTTAGATGTAGAAGGCTTAACAGAAGAAGTTGCAATATATGGAACAGAAGATTCAAATAATCCAGAAAATGATAGATATTATATTGCAATAAGTGGAGGATATTTATATGTAGTTGACTTGAATTTTGAAATTATTGAACAATTAAAAGCAATACAACAATATACATATTCAACAGATGAAAATGCAGTAGCACCAGAACCAGTCAAAATATATGGTATGACAGAAACAATACCAGATGATTTAAAAGAAATGATTTTAGATTATTATAATGAATCAGCTAGTGAGGAAAATAAAATAACATTAGAAGAATTTGATTTATATTTCGGAAGTGTATTATTAAATGCAAGAAGAAATCCAATAGATATAACTATAGAAACTACAATAATAGGAATCGCGTTAATGGCTTTAGTAGTAATTATAGTATTACATATATCATTAAAAATAGTAACAAAAAGAACTACTAAATATCTTGAAAATAGCGGATATGAAGAAGATTTAGAACATCAATTAGATGATTTTGTAGAAGAAAAATTTTATAATGAAAAAGTAATATTTACAAAAGATTATTTTGTAGATGTTAGAGGAAATTTAGTTGCTTTTAAATATTCAGATGTAAAATGGATATATACTCATACAGTAAAACAATATGGATTTATAACAATAAATTCAAGTATAATAGTGCATTTAAATGATGGAAAAACACATTTACAATGTGTTGAAATAAGAGGAAAACAAACAGAAGAATTTAATGAAGTATTTAATAAAATATGTGATAAAATACCAGCAGATTCATTAAAAGGATATACACAGGAAAATATAAAAGAATTTAAAGAATACAAAAAATCGCACTAAATGGGGGCTTTTCCTCTTTGGTGCATTTTTTAATAAATATCAAAAAGTTTATATATTACTATTCAATAGCAAAAACATAGCTGGGGTCTTCGTCGGGGGTCTTTGCTTTATTTCATAGTAATATATAAACTTTTTTTATAATAATTTAAATGCAATAAAGAGGAGCATCCCCTTTTGTGTGTAACTAATTATTAATATAAATTGTATATAAGATGTAAGGAGGTAATGAAGTGGAAGAAAAAACAGATAAACAACTATATCGAGAATTTTTACTAGGAGATAATGAAAGTTTTGAAAAAATAGTAATTAGACATAAAAATCCAGTAATATACTTTATACAGCGTTATGTAAAGAACCTAGACATAGCAGAAGATTTGGCACAAGATGTATTTGTATATTTATTAGTAAATAAGAAAAATTACAAATTTGAATATTCATTAAAAACATATTTATATACAATTGCAAAATCAAAATCTTTAAACTATATAAAAAGAGAAAAAAGAATAGTTGAATTAGATGAAAATCAATATGAAGATTCAGAAGAATTAGAAGAAAAAGTATTTAAAAATGAGAAATCAGAAAACTTAAAAAAAGCTATAAAAAAACTAAAGGTAGATTATCAAAATGCAATATATTTAGCAGATATAGAACAATTAAGTTATAGAGAAATAGGACATATATTAAAGAAAACAGACTCAAGTGTAAAAGTATTAATTCATAGAGCTAGAAAGGCTTTAGAAAAAATTATTGTAGAGGAGGCGTATAAATATGAAAACTGATAAGCAATTTATAGATGAAATTTATAAAAAATATGAAGAATATTCAAAAGAAAAGAAAAAGCCAAAATATATACAAAAAATTGCAAATGTTGCAGCAGTATTAATCGTAGTATTATCAGCAATATTCGTATTTAGTGGAACTTCATTACAAGAAAATAAAATAAGTGAAAATGGAAAAATTGAAGAAACAAAAATACAATTAAAAACAGTTGGAAGTTTTGAGAATTTTTATAATACAATCAAACAAAATTATGGATTAACTAATAATGAAGAAGAAAATAAAAATACAGTACAAGACAGTATCAGAGAAGATACTAGTTATCAGACAAATGTACAAGAAGAAAATGTTGACGAATCAGATATTGTAAAAGTTAGTGGAAACTATATTTACTATGTATCAAATGGTACTGAACAAAGTAAAATAGTTATAATAGAAGCAGAAAGTGCAGAAAATTCAAATAAAATATCAGAAATAGATTATACCTCTGAATTATTTAAACCAAGAGAAATATATGTTAATAAAAATCAATTGATTGTAATTGGAAATGAAACAGAAAGTGTTACAACAATTACAAAAACTATAAATGAGAGTGTAACATATGATATTGCAATGCCTCCAAAAAGTAAAAGTGGAATAATTATATATGATGTTTCAAATCCAAAAGAACCAAAAGAGATTAGAAGAGTTATGGTTGAAGGAAATTATTTGAATTCAAGAATGATAAATAATAATATATATTTGTCTGCTACGAAATATATTTACACATCAAATTTAGTAAAAAATAATTTAGAAGATTTAAATGAAAATGATTATATGCCAAAATATATTGATACTTCATCAAGTGAAGAAGAAAAATTCATACCATTTAGTAATATTTATTGTTTTGATGAAATGGAAAGTGCTAATTACTTAATTTTAATGGGAGTAAACCTTGAAACAAATGAAGAAGCGGATATACAAACATTTTTAGGTGCAGGAGAATATACATATTCTTCAAATCAAAATATGTATATTGCAACTTCAAATTTTGAATATGATGAACAATACAAATTAAAAAATTCAACAACACATATATTAAAATTTGCATTAAATGAAGGAAAATTTAGATTTGAAGCAGAAACAGATGTACAAGGTATAGTAAATAATCAATTTTCAATGGATGAAAATGACAACTATTTCAGAATTGCTACGACAACAGGAGAAATATGGAATATAAATAAAGACACTGCAAATAATTTATATATTTTAAATAATAAATTAGAAAAAGTTGGAGAAATAATAGGTTTTGCGCCAGATGAAAAAATTTATTCAGTAAGATATACAGATAATAAAGCATATGTAGTTACTTTTAAGCAGACAGACCCATTATTTGTAATAGATTTGTCCGAGCCATCAACTCCTAAAATATTAGGAGAATTAAAAATTCCTGGATATAGCACATATTTACATCCATATGATGAAACACATTTAATTGGATTTGGATATGATACAACTGAGGATGGAACAACAACAGGATTAAAATTATCAATGTTTGATATATCAGATTTAAGTAATCCAAAAGAAATGTTTTCAACCAAAATAGGAAATAGATATACAAGTTCAGAATTAACATATAATCATAAATCATTATTATATATGAAAAATGATAATATAATAGCTTTTCCTGTAAATTATTATAATTCAGGTATTACTCGTTCTACTATTCCTATATATAAAATAGATTTGGAAAAAGGTTTTGTTCTTCAAGGAGAAATTTTACATGTAAGCAATGAGTATGAAGAACATATTGAAAGAATTGTTTATGTTGGAAATGCTTATTATACACTTTCTAAAAGAATTGTAAAAGTAGTGGATATGGAAACTTTACAACAGATAAAAGAAATGGAAATTTAATGAGAATGATAGTTGAAAAAAATTAAAAAATATGTTAAAATATAAATGTTGTTTTTTAAAATTACAGTTCTATATAAGAACAGTAATATATGTAACTCGTTAACCGTATTTTAAGAAAGGTAAGAGTGTAGAAAAATGAAAGAAATTGTATTAAAGTTGGTAGGCATTGTGGGGGCTACAATAGTTGCATATGGATTAGCAACTACACAAGAGGGAGTACTAAGAGAAACACATCCACTAGGAGCGATAGCATTAGAAGTAATAGCTTTAATTATAATTTTTTTGGATTAAAAAAGGTCGCATATGCGACCTTTAATTTTGGTGCGACAGGCATATCAATGCTCTGTAGAAAGCACATAAAAATATTGAAATCAACAAAAAAATATGCTAAAATATAAGAAAAATTTTGTAGAAATTCCTGTTCTAATTTATGAACAGCTTATAATAAATATGTAACTCGTAAACTAGATTAGAAAAGCCAATTGGCAAGGAGGAAATCATGAAAAAATCTATTGATGAAAGAGTAAAAGACTTTGCTAAGCCAGCAAGCTCTGTAAAACATTCTAAAAAGATTGTTGCATCTATTAGTAGAGCAGAAGTTACTAAATTAAATGAGACAATTAAGGCTAAAATTAAGCAAAATAAAAAAGAAAGAGAAGAAAGTTTTGAAGAGGCAAGAGATGTAATTGTCAAAGATTAAAATAATAACCACCAGTTTTTCTGGTGGTTATTATTTATAATTCAAACTTAGACTGATATCTTTCTAGCCACATATTTATTTGACAATAGTATAAAGCTTACGTTTTTATAAAATTAATATATTTATTGTGATTACATAAAATAAATTATAAAGTTATTCGTACATTTAATAAGAATGGATTAATTTTTTAAGATAAAACACTAGACAAGTACAAACAAAAGTTCTATAATATACAATACAGTAATATCATATATGATAGTTATGGAATTTGAAAAGAAAGTGTTGGAATAAGTGTAATTGATTATTTTGCTAAGGTAAGCAAAATGAAAAGCTTATGAAAAGGTGCTAAAAGACAAGTAGAAGATTATATGCTATTATAAGTAATATTGCAAGGAAAGTGATAGTTATGGAAGAAGAAAATGACAATGTTATGCTATTAAATAAAGAATCAGATGTAGTAAAATATGAAGCGGAAAATATTAAGAATCTAATTTATACAATTAGAGGAAAACAAGTAATGTTAGATAGTGATGTAGCTATGTTATATCATTATCCAACTAAACGTATAAATGAAGCAGTAAGAAGAAACATTGAGAGATTTCCTGAAAATTTTTGCTTTAAATTAACTGAAATTGAAGCAGAAAACTTGAGGTCGCAATTTGCGACCTC
>CALXJU010000033.1 GCA_944388705.1 uncultured Clostridia bacterium | reverse complement strand
AATTCATTAATTAAGTTCATTAATGATAATTTTTATTTTTTCAGAAAACTATTGAAAAAATAAAAAAGGAATTTGAAAATAAAAGTAAATAAGATACGAATAATAAAAACTTGCCTTATTTATAAAATAAAGCACTAGAGGAGATTTTCTCCTTTTTAGTGCTTTTTCTTTCTATTAATTTCTATTTTGGCTATATCTTCATCTATACTATATATGATTGCTAATACAATTCCTATTATTGTTACTATTTGTGCTCTAAAAGTAAAAAAGTAATGTGAAAATGAATGACTAGCAAGTATCAAATATCTTATATATGGTATTATTGATATTATTAATAGTAATCCAGAAAACCATAATTTTTTTATATCTTTTTTTCTTATAAATATTATCTCTGTTATTATTATACATAATATAACTATTGTTAATACTTTTTGATTTATTAAAAATTGAATTGGAAATATTGTCCTTATATTTTTATCCACAGCTCTTAATGGTAAATTTGTTGCTCGTGCTAATATTGTTCTTTCTGGATTTCCTGTTCCATTTATTCTAAATAACATATCATTTATTACATAATCCAATGCATTTATTTTTAATATTATTGATGCTAATATCCATTTTGATATCCACATTCCTATATATCCTATACACCAAAATATTATAGATATTATTAAAAATTTAAATCCATTTTTAAAATTACTTATTTTATTTTCTTTATAACTTATTGTTAATATTATTAATACTGGTACTAGAATTGTTATTAATTCTGTTGATAAAAAGTCAAAATAACATGTTATTATTCCTGTAATCATAAATAGTGTATTAAGATTTTTCCCTTTTTTATACAGTATTATTGATATTATAGATACTATTGTCATTATTAAAAATGTCCAATAATATTCTAAACAAAATGGAACTACTATGGCTGTGCACATAATAAGTCCTAAAATATAAGCGATTGCTAGTTCTTTTAATTTATATTTTATAAAAATAATTATTAATATTATTGTGCCTATCAGCAATATAATAGCATTTAATACATATATTTGATTTAAGTTTAGGAATGTTAATAATGGTCTTATTATACTCATACTTCCATGCCAATATCTTATATATTGGACATTTGCTTCATGTTGTTCATCTATCATCTTATTAAAATCATATGTTATTTGTTTTTCTCCATCTTCTGAATAATATTTTGCTTCCATTGTTGACTCTATAGGATTACTTGTGTCTATATAATATATTATATTTAATAACATTGCATCTGCATATATATGTCTATATTCATACTGTTCTTCTCCCAGCACTTCTGTTTTTTCTAATATTTTTTTATTCTTATCATAGTAAAAAGTTTCTGTTGATTCTCTTATATTGTCTTCTATTTTTTCTCTTGGTATTAATGCTGTTACCACTAATAATAAAAATAATATTAATACTGTTACAATAAAAATTATTATATATTTTATTGTTTTTTTCACTTTTATTCTCCTGTATAATTGTAGTTTATTGTTATATTTATTTGTTTATTATATCTAATATCAAAATATTTGTAAATACTTTTCTTCATTAATGATAATTTTTATCTTTTTTTAGAAAACTATAGAAACTTGCACATATTTTCACAAATATTGCAAGTTTCTATTTTTTAATATTAAATATATCATATGTTTAAAACAATGAAATTGCTATAACAATTATTCCAAGAATCACTCTATAAATTGCAAATATTTTAAAACTTCCTTTTTTCAAGTAATTTAATAAGAATTTTATAACCACAATTCCTGTTAAAAAGCTAAATAGAACTCCAAGGATAAAAGCAAGTGATAATTCAAAATCTGCAATGCTAACTAATACTGCTGCTAATATTATTGGTGTAGATAACAAAAATGAATATTTAGCTGCACTTTCTCTATCTATTTTTAAAGTTCTTGCTACTGTCATTGTTATTCCTGATCTTGATGTTCCAGGAAATGCTGCTGCAATTGCTTGTGATATTCCAATTAAAAATGATTGTTTAAATGTCATATCTTCATATTTTACTTCTGATGGTGCTTTTTTATCAACTACATATAAAACTATTCCTAAAACAATAAGTGCTATTGCAATTAATGGCATCTCTATTCCAAATTTTTCACAAATAAATTCTGAAAAATTATCTAACAATAAGCTGACTATACCTGTTGGTATAGTTACAGCAACTATGTACCAGAAGATTTTACCTTCTGTAGATTTTTTCTTTTTTACAACTTGTTCATATCCACCTTTTATTAATCCTAACCAATCTTTAAAAAAGAATATTGTTATTGCAAATAGTGTTCCTAAATGTAATGCTACATCAAAACTTTCTGGTATATTCCAATTAAAGAACCATGGTATTAAATTTAGATGTGCAGAACTTGATATTGGTAATAATTCTGTTAATCCTTGAACTATTCCTAAAATTATTGATTGATAAATTTCCATTTTATTTCTTCCTTTCGTATCTCTTATTTTTATTTATATATTTCTTTTAAAATATTGTATATTGTTTCTTTTATAAATTCTGCTGAAGTTGTTGGTGCTACTTTTCCTGGTAGCGATAGTGCCCATACAAATTTCAAATTTCTTTCTTTAACTGCTTTTTTATCTATTCCTCCAGGGTTTGATGCCAAATCAATTAATAGACATTCTTTTTTTACATATTGCAATTTTTCTTCTGATAGTATTAAATGTGGAACCGTATTAATTATTATGTCAAAACTTTTTAAATTTTCTCCTATTGCATTTATATTTGTTGCTTTATGCCCATATGCTTGTATCCACGCCAAATCTTCATCTTTTCTTGCTGCACAAGTTACTCTTACTGACAATCCTGCTAATTTTCGTGCTAATACCTTTCCTATTCTTCCAAATCCTAATATTAACACTTCACTTCCATGTAAAATTTTATTTGTATTTTCTATTGCTAGTTGAATCGTTCCTTCTGCAGTTGCTATTGTATTTAATACTGCAAGCTCTTCTCTTTTCATTATATCTATTATTTCGATATATTCGTCATTTGCCATTTCATACACTTCTGGTGAAATTCCACCTGCAATTAAAACTTTTGCATTTATTACATGCATCATTTCTCTAATTGTTATTTCTTTTTCACTAAATGGTGTGTTTAATGTTGTTCCATTACTTGAAAATGGTATTGGTCCTATTACAATATCAACATTTTGTATTGCTTTTTTGATGGTATCGCATTGTATTATATTACTATTATCTTTTAAATCTTCTGCATTTTCTAAACCAAACACATATACTTCATTATTATCTTTTGCTAACATTATTGCTAATTTAACAATTCGTAAATCTCCACCTACAATTGCTACTCTATATTTCATAAAAACCTCCAAAATATTAATTTAAAAATATATTATTAGTATATTTATTTTGGAGATTTTTATGAATTAATCTTCTCTTTCTTTTTGCATTTTTTCTTCTTCTAATTCTTTTTTAGTTTTTTGTCCAAATTTCACATCATTATAGCCTATTTTTTTAGTTATATCTACCATTTCTTCTAAATGTTTTTTAGCCATAAGTTCCTTTTTAGTTAATTTTTTAGTTTTTTCTTCATCTTCTTCAATTTCTAAGTTAAATGGTATTGATAATTTTGCAATTATAATTGCAAATGTTACATCATTTTGGATTTTTTCTACTATTTTTTTAGGATTTTCTTGTATTGCTACATTTGCATATTTTATTGCACTTTCTTTATCTCCTTTAAGAAGACTTATTTTTGCTAATTCTAAATATGCATCAGCACATAATTCTTCATCTTCTGTTGCTTGTAAAAAATATTTTTCTGCTTCTTCTAATTCTTTATATATTACTGCAATTTCTGCTAAACTATATTTTGTATTATATACAAGTGTATTTAATTCTGCCGCTTTTTCATAACATATTTTTGCATTTTGAAAATCATTTAACATTGTATATGCTATTCCTAAGCTATAATTCAATTCAAAACTTGTTGGACTATATTTTAATGCATTTAAATATACATTTACCGCTTCTTTATAATCTTCTTTCTCTATTAAAATATCTCCTAAAGCAATACTTGCTTCTACATAATCAGGCTTTTGATTTAATAGATTTGTAAGAATCTGTGATGCTTCTTCTTTTTTATCTAAATCTATTAATAAATTTGACATTTTATAATAAGAATTGTAATCTTTTTTATTTATTTCGATTGCTAAAGCATATTCATCTACTGCTTTTCTTTGTCCACCTTCTTTTTCATATATCTGTGCTAATAATTTATGTCCCATATAGCTTTCTGGATATTTTGTAACAAGTTTTATTAATATATTTTTTGCCCCTTTAGTATTTCCTAATACTAAATATATTCTTGCTAAAAATATAGATAATGTTTCAAAAAAACTTGCATTCATCTTTTCTAAAATAATTATTGCTAATGGTAATATTATAGATAAACAGTAAGTTATTATTTGAATAAATATGTTGGGCTCATTTTCTCCGAAAACTACTTCTATAAATTTTATTGCTATTCCTAGTGCTTGAATTGCAAGTATTGGTACATATCCTGTATCATTTTCTTTTATTAATCTATAAAACATATACACAAATAATCCAAATGCTATTATTATAAATATTAATTGTTCTACTATCATCCTTTTACTTCCTTTTATTTTTAATTTCTTCCATTCATTGGTCTATATTGTCCCTCTATTGTATTATGAACATCTTCAATTTTTTCTAATAAATTTGAACCTGATGCTTGTTGTAATAAACTTTTAAAATATGGAACACTTACTTTATCTTTTGCTGCTTCTTCTATAATTAGATTTTCTTCATTCATATTATAACTATTTATACTTTGTGCATCTGTTCCTTTTTCTTCTACTAAATTGTCATCTCCTTTTCCTTCTTGACCTTTTAGTTGTCTTTCTACTCTTTCTCCTGTAGTCATTCTATCTACCATTCCAGTTTCTACATATCCATATTGATCAAATGAAATAGACATTTCTTTTTCAGAATTATTAGTTTGCATTAATGCATGTGGTACTTTTTTCTCAACTTGTTGTCCATTACTATTTACATTATAAACTGTTTTCATTGTAACTTTAGCTGGCTCATATCCTTCTGCTTTTTGATATTGACCACCATTTTTTTCTATCATTACATATGCCCCTAATTTTCTTGAATATGCAACTCCTCTTTCTTCTACTCCTTTTGAATTTTCTCCATTTTGTTCATCTAATCTCTCATCTTTTATTTTTTTATATCCTTTTAAATCTAAATCTTCATTTTGTAATTCTTCATCTAGCTGTTCTTCTTGAAGTTCTTGTTCATTTTCTTGTTCATTCTCTTCAATCTCTTTATTTTCCTTTTCTCCTTTTTCTCTATGCTGGATTTTTTCTGACATTCCTTTTAATCTAGTTTTATCTTGTTCATTTTCTAACATTAATTCTTCTAAATTTATATTTTCAAAATATCCTTCTAATTCTGGTTTTATTTTTAAATTTCCATCTGCATCTATTGACAATATTTCTGTTGACGCATCACCACAATACATATGATAACTTGTTTTTCCATCTGGATTCTTTTCTGTTGTAATAAATACTCCCATAAAATCCATATCTCTTTCTTTTATATCTTTTAATGTGAATTTTTCATAGTATTTAACTGTATCTAATTCTCCATTTGTTTCTTTTAATTTTGCTCCTAATTCATTTTCAAATGTTCCTAATATCTGTAATATATCTTTTTCATCATTTTCTTCCATAATAATATTTTCTCCTTAAATTTTAATATTCTAATTCCGGACCTTCTTTTTCTAATTTCTCATGAACAAGAGGTATTTTTTCTTCTAATGTATAATCATCAGGTATTTGCATTAATTCATTTTTGAATTCTTCTACTGAGATATCAGCTTTTCTTGCTTCTTCTCTTATTATTTCTTCTTCTTCTGATGTATAAATTCTTTGCTCATCTTGTAAATCATTTATATTATTTTCTTTTTTATTTTTTTCATATAACTCTTGACTGTATTTATGTACTAATTCATGTATCTCTTCTTGTCCATATCTAGTTTTTAAATCTTCTAATTGTTTCGTTCTTTGAGCATTTATATCTTCTCCATCTTCTCTTAATTGCATTTCTACTCTTTCATTACATGGCAATACATCTATTATTCCTGTTTCTATATAACCAAATTCTCCTATTGTAATCGAAATTTCTTTTTCATCATTATTTTTTAGTTCCATTAATGCATGTGGTACTTTTTTCTCTATTTTTTCTCCATTTTCATTTATAGTTATTACTGTTTCAAATGTTGGAATTGCTGGCTCAATTTCTTCCACAAGTTGAAATTTACCATTAACTTTTTCTACAAATACAAATGCATTTAATTTTTTTGAATATCCACATCCTATTTTGTCTGCATTTGAAGAAAATATTCCTGGTAATTCTCTTTCTAAATTATCATCTTTTATTTCTCTAAAGCTTACAATTTCTAAATCTTCTAATCCTGGTTCTGTCTCTCCTTCGGGTTGTTTTTGTAGTTTTTTTTCAATTTCTTGTGGTTCTGCTTTTTCTGATATTCCCTTTAATCTTCCTTTTTGTTTATCATTTTGTTCCATAGTTTTTTGAAAATCTATTTCTTCGAAAAACATTGATAATTCTGGAGTAATTTGTATATTGTTTTGTGCGTCTACTGTTAGAATTTGATGTGATGAATCGCCATCATATAAATTTATACTCCTATTTCCATCTGCATCAACTTCTGTTGTTACAAATATTCCTAAAAATTCGATATCTTCAATTCCTTTTATTACAAATTTTTCATAATACTTTACTTGTTCTAGTTGACTATTAGTTTTTTGTAACTTTTCATTTAGTTCTTTCTCAAATGTAGATAAAATTAAAAATGTTTTTTCTTCCATTTTTATCTCATTCCTTTCTTTAGGCACAAATCTGGTTGGAAAAGAATTAAATTTTTCAACCTTCTTTCTCCTTAAATTATCTCTCCAATTAAATCATAATTTTCTACCTGTGTAACTTTTACATTCACAATTTGATTTTCTAGGCTTTTATAATTATCATTCTTTATATATACTATACCATCAATTTCTGGAACATCTTGTTTTGTTCTTCCTATTAAATACTTATTATCAAATGTTTTTGATTGAATCAAAGTTTCATATTCTTTTCCGATTTTTAATTCAAGATTTTCTTTTGAAATTTGTTGTTGTTCTTTCATTATTTTGTTATATCTTGATTTTTTTGTATTTGTATTTATTTGATTAGGTAATTTTTCAGCCGGTGTTCCATCTTCTTTGGAATACATAAATGTTCCTAATTTATCAAATCTTGCTTTTTTTATAAATTCATACAACTCATTAAAATCTTCTTCTGTTTCTCCTGGAAATCCTACAATTAGGCTTGTCCTTAATGTTACTTCCGGAATTTCTTTTCTTAATTTTTCTATCAAGTCTTCTATTTGTTTCTTATTTGTTTTTCTATTCATTCTTTTTAAAACTGTATCTGATATATGTTGTATTGGTATATCAAAATATTTACATATTTTCTCATTTTGTTTGACTTCTTTAATTAATTCATCTGTAATTCCTTCTGGATAAGTATATAAAAATCTAATCCATTTAATTTCTGGTATTTTAGATATTTCATGTAATAATTCTGCTAATTTTGATTCTCCATATATATCTGTTCCATATTTTGTTGTATCTTGTGCTATTACTATTATTTCTTTTATTCCTTTTTGTGTTAATATTTTTGCTTCATCTAAAATATCTTCCATTTTTCTACTTACAAATGTTCCTCTTATATATGGAATTGCACAATATGTACACATGTTACTACATCCTTCTCCGATTTTTAAATATGCATAATTTTCTCCTGTTGTTAATACCCTTTCATTATATTCTTTTGATGTTAACATAGGTAATGCTCTCATTTCTGAAACTTTTGTAATTGGTTTTGTTGTACTTATTTCAATTGTGTCTTCTTTTATTAGTTTTTCTATCTTATTCCACAATTTATCATATTCATCTATTTTTATAAATAAATCCACTTCTGGTAATTCTTTTACTAATTCTTCATAATACCTTTGGACTAAACATCCCATTACTATTAGATATTTACACTTATCTTTTTTATATTCAGCCATTTCTAATATTGTATTTATAGCTTCTTCTTTTGCACTTTCTATAAATCCACATGTATTTATTACTATGATTTCTGCCTTTTCTGGGTCATTTTCTATTTCATAATTATTATTTTTGAAATGTCCTATTGTTATTTCTGTGTCTATTAAATTTTTACTACATCCTAGTGATACAAATCCTACTTTCATTTTATTCCTTTCTAAATAGGGAAATTTGGGGACTGTCCCCTTTTTTACTTTTGGGTAAAAATGGGACAGTCCCCAAATTTCCCTTTTATTTAACTGTTATGACTACAAATATGTTTTCTTGTCATTTCCATCAAGTTAAGTTTTGTAAATCCTTCTACTTGTGTTTTTGCTCTATCTTGTTTCAAAACTTCTTTTAGCAATTTTTCTATTTTTTCTTTATGTTCTTGTTTTTTCATGTCTATATAATCTATAACAATTATTCCACCTATATCTCTTAATCGTAATTGTTTTGCTATTTCTATTGTTGCTTCATAATTTACTTTGTAAATTGTTTCTTCTAATGTACTTTTTCCTGTATATTTTCCTGAGTTGACATCTATTGCAACTAATGCTTCTGTTGAATCTATTGTTATAAATCCTCCACAATTTAACCAAATTTTTCTTTGTTTCATCTTTTCTATTTGTTTCTGTAAATCATATTTTTCAATTAAGTCTTCTTCTGATATTTCTATTTTTAAATTTTCTTCACCTAATTTTTTTATTGCTTTATATTCCTCTATGTCATTTACTTCTACTTTTTCTAGTTTTTTTTCTGACATATCTATTATTATTTTTTCAACTATACTTGGACTATTAAATATTAATTGTGGTTTATTATTAGATTTTTTAAATTTTTCTACTATTTGCATCCATTGTTTTTGTAATTTTTCTAAATCTTTTATAATTTCTTGCTCTTTTTTACCTTCTCCCGCAGTTCTTATTATTGCTCCTGTATTTTCTGGTAAATTGTTTTTTATTATATTTATTAATCTTTCTCGTTCTTTCTCATTTTCTATTTTTTGTGAAATTGTTACTATTTTAGTATTTGGCATTAATATTACATATTTTCCTGTTATTTTTATATGTGTTGATATTCTTGCTCCTTTTTTATCATTACTGTCTTTTTGCACTTGTACTAATATTTTCTCTCCAGCTTTTACAATATTATTAATTTTTTCGTCTTTTCTTTCTTCTATTTTTTCATCAACCTGTGGCATTAAGTCTTTTACATGTATAAAACTACTTTTTTCTAATCCAATATCTACAAATGCAGCTTGCATTCCTGGCACTATATCTTTTACTATTCCTGAATATATATTTCCTTCATTTCTCTCTTTTATGCTATCTTCACTTTCTTCATAAAATTCTACTAGTTTTCCATTTTCTATTAAACAAATTGTTTTTATGTCATTTTTTTTGTTTACAATTAATTCTATCATCTTTTTGCCTTTCTAATTAAATTTATTCATCGCATGGTCTATACCTTTTGCTAAAATATCTATTGTCGCTTCTTTTGCTTTTTCTATACCTTCTTCTAGTTTTTCCATTTCTTCTTCTGGTATATTTCCTATTACATAATTTATTTTATCATTTTCATGTATTGGTCTTCCTATTCCTATTCTAATACGTGGAAATTCTTGTGTTTGTATTTCTGATATTACTGATTTCATTCCATTATGGCTTCCTGCACTTCCTTGTTTTCTTATTTTTATTTTTCCTGGTTCTACATCCATGTCATCATATATTATTATCATTTTTTCTCTTTCTATTTTATAAAAGTCTAAAAATTCTTTTACACATTTTCCACTTAAGTTCATATATGTTTGTGGTTTTATTAGCATTACCTTTTCTCCTTCTATATTCCCTCTTCCATATATTCCATTGAATTTTGTTTTTTTCATTTCTATTTCATATTTTTCAGCTATTTTATTTATTGCATTAAATCCCATATTATGTCTTGTTTTGCTATATTCTTCTTCTGGATTTCCTAATCCTATTATTAAATACATTTTATTCCTCTTTCTTATTTTTTCTCCTAATTATTTTACCTTGTTTTTCTTATTTTTTCAAGTATTTGCATTAAAAAAGATAACAAAAAATGCCCCTTTCGGGGCAAATTTATTATTCTGCTGATTCTTCTGTTTCAGGAGCATCATAAGCTTCTAATATAGCTTTTTGAATTTTCTCTCTTGTTTCAGCATTGATTGGATGAGCTATGTCTTTAAATTCTCCGTTTGGAGTTTTTCTACTTGGCATAGCAATGAATAATCCGTTTTGACTTTCGATAACTTTGATATCATGGATAACAAATTCATTATCGAATGTTACAGAAGCAACAGCTTTCATTCTGTTCTCTGAATTTACTTTTCTTAAACGTACGTCTGTTATTTGCATCGTGTGCACCTCCACTGTTATAATAAAATTTGTACATATATGTATCTTGTTTCTTATGTACTATTTATATTATTCTACATATAAATATTTTTTCCCTCTTTTTTTTACATTTTTTTATTTCTATTTGAAATTTAGTATATTACTATTGAGTAAGTCAACCCTGGTACAAAAACCATAGCTATGTTTCGACTACGAAATAGTAATATATTAAATTTCAAAATATTAATCAAAATAAAAATTAATAAATTGGAACAAAAAACTTGAAATTTGCATTATATAAGTATATAATCTAAACATAAAATTACAGGGAGTGTTTATAATGCCAAATATTGATAATATAAAGAAATATAAAAAAATACATATGATTGGAATCGGCGGAATTAGTATGAGTGGAATTGCAGAAATTTTATTGAACTGGGGCTTTTCAGTCTCTGGTAGTAATAACGTTGATTCTGAAATTTTACATACATTAGAAGATGCTGGAATAAAAATTTTTATAGGACATAATGCTGAAAATGTAGTTGGAGCTGATTGTGTTGTATATACAGCTGCTATAAATAAAGATAATCCTGAATTAGTTCATGCTAAAGAACTTGGAATTCCAGTTATAGAAAGATCTGATTTTCTTGGCGAACTTACAAGATGTTATGAAAATACAATAGCAATTTCAGGAACACATGGAAAAACAACTACTACATCTCTTGTTTCTTTATGTTTTATTGAAGCTATGAGAGATCCAAGTATCCAAGTTGGTGCAATAATTAAAGATATTGAAGGAAATTATAGAGTTGGAAACAGTGAAAATTTTATAATTGAAGCATGTGAATATGTTGAAAGCTTTTTGAAATTTAGTCCAAAATCAGAAATTATTTTAAATATTGATAATGATCATTTGGATTATTACAAAAACATTGAAAATGTAAAAAAAGCTTTTATTAAATATGTTCAATTATTACCTGAAGATGGTCATTTAGTTATAAATGCTGATGACAATAATTGTTTGGATTTACCGAATTTTTCAAAAGCACCATGTATAAAATATGGTATTGAAAATGATGATGTTGATTTTCTTGCAAAAAATATCAAATTTAATGATAATGGTTTTCCTGAATTTGATGTTTATAAACATAATGAATTTTATGAACATATCAAGCTTTCTATTCCAGGAAAACATAATGTCCTAAATGCCTTAGCTTGTATTGCTTTATGTGATGCATATGGAATTTCAAAAAAAGATATTAAAGTTGCATTAAGTAAATTCACAGGTGCTGACAGAAGATTTGAATATAAAGGAACTGTTAATGGAGCTGAAGTTTATGATGATTATGGTCATCATCCAACAGAAGTTATGGCAACTGCAAAAGCTTTAAAAAATAAACATTTTAATAAATCTTGGGTTGTTTTTCAACCACATACTTATAGTAGAACATTTAATTTATTAAGTGATTTTGCTAATGCTCTACTTCCTTTTGATAATATTATTGTTACAGATATTTATGCAGCAAGAGAAACAAATACATATAATATTTCTTCTAAAGATTTAGTAAATGAAATTATTAAATTAGGTAAGCCTGCTAAATATATTTCTTCTCTTGAAGATTGTGTAACTTATCTAAAAGAAAATGTAAAACCAAATGACATTGTTTTAACTTTAGGTGCTGGTACTGTTACTAAGATTGGACCTATGCTTGTAAATTAATGAAATGCCAAGGAGATGTTATTAATTAACATCTCCTTTTCTAGTTTTTACTATTATCCCATTATTTGACCACCATTATTATGTATTACTTGACCTGTTACATAAGATGAATCTTCACTAGCCAAAAATACAAATGTTGGTGCTAATTCAAATGGCATTGCTCCTCTTGCCATTGCTGCATCTGCTCCTAAAGTTGGTATTTTTTCTTTTACCCAACAATTTGGTTGAAGTGGTGTCCAGAAAAATCCTGGTGCTATTGCGTTAACTCTTATTTTTTTAAGAGCAAGATTTCTAGCTAATGCTCTTGTAAATCCTACTATTGCTCCTTTTGTTGTTACATAATCTATTAATTGTGGGTCACCAAAAAAAGTTGTTACACTTGTTAAATTAATTATACTACTTCCTGGTTTTAAATATGGCAAACATTCTCTTGTTAAGTAAAACATTCCATATACATTTACTCTCATTGTCCAATCAAATTGGATATCTGTTATTTCTTCTAAAGTATCACTTTGATATTGTACTCCTGCATTATTTACTAAAATATCTATTTTTTTAAATTTTTCTAGTGTTTCTTTTACTATTTTTTTTGAAAAACTAGGATCACTTATGTCTCCTGGTAATAATAAACATTGTGTTCCATATTTTTCTATACATTTTTTTGTTTCTTCTGCATCTTTGTGTTCGTCAAAATATACTATTACTATGTTTGCACCTTCTTTAGCAAATGCTATTGCTGCCGCTCTTCCTAATCCGCTATCTCCTCCTGTTATTATTGCTACTTTATCTTTTAATTTTCCACTTCCTTTATAATTTGGATTATCAAATATTGGTTTTGGTGTCATTTCATATTCTAAACCTACTATCCTATCTTGCCTCTGAGGTGGTGCCATTACTTTATATTCTGAACATTTTACTCCTCTTTCGTTATTGAAAAAATATCTGTCTCTTCCAAAACAATATGTATTTTCCATTTTTAATTCCTCCTTAAGAATATATTATTCTTAAAGATTATTTTTGTTATATTATTTTTATAATATTAATAAAATGCCAGAAAGTTATAATCTCTCTAGCATTATTTTTATGAAAAAACTAATCATCATATGCCAAACTTTTTACATCTAATCCATATTTTTTCTCCATAATATATGATATAGAATCTAACCACTTATAATCATATAGCAAATCTTTTTGGTAGTTGATTGCATTTTCATCTGGATGTACAATAATACAACCTATTTGAAATTCTTGAGCAATTTTTTTAATTTCTTCACTGATTTTTTCAAATGCTATTACAGCACTTGGTTGTATTATATGCTTTTTTCTTTTTGTTTTACATGTAATTTGATTATATACCTCCATCTCTTCAGTTAGTTCTTCTAACTCATTTAAAGTTAACCACAAACTTGGTACTACTGTTAATTCTTTTTCTGATACTGCCATTTTATTTGTATCACTATCCATGGAAAAAATGTGAACTATATCTGTTGGTAGAATATTATAAATGAAAAATATCCCTCCTTTATAACGTGATATATTTCTATTATTAATTGTAGAAAATGCCACATATTTTCTACATTGAAAAGTTTGATAATATGTACTGGGACAAGTTTCTCTAAAACTTGTATCTACTCTACCTATAAAATGAAATTCTTTTCCTTTAGGTATTTCTAATATAAATTTTTTCTTATCTACTTGAATTCTTGTCCGCCTTGAGATATCTTCACAAGCATATCTTCTACATTGCTCATATGTTACACCAGAATTTATTTTTTTTGCAAGCGAAGAATGTTTTATTTCCCATTCTATGATTTTTTCTTTTTCTATTAGTTTTAACATAAAGCTTCCTCCCCCGAAAATAATTTTTTTATAAAACTGCCTATATATCAACCTGTAAAACAGGAATTTTAATTCAATCCAAAATATTTTATCATATTTTACATAAAATTGCAAAACATTTTTTGCCTAAATCTTTGATTGAAGCTCCTAAATGATACTTTTCCATTCTTAATTATGTAATTATAATTTTTAATGTTTTCCAATATTTCTTCATTAGGTTTTAGTTTTTGTATTATCTTAAATTCAAGCATTAAAAATGTCCTCCTTTCTAGTCAAGAGAACATATTAGTTTTATACGAAAAAACAACCTACAAACCTTATAGTTCGTAAGTTGTTATAATTTGGAGCGTTTAGGGAGGTTATTTGCGAAAAATTTGCTTGATTCTCAAAGAGTTCCTCCCATATTTTGTTAAAAAATATTTGATTAATCAACTGTTATATAAATTATAACATAATAAAAATATTTTTCAATATCTGTTGCATAATAAACGCTTGTTTGGTATAATTGTTTAAAATTATTCAAGGAGCTGATATAATGAACGAAAATGAAGTTGAAATAAAAAATAATGCCATAATCCATAAAGATAATTCTTTAAATAGGTTAGATTTATCATTTCTTAAACATATAGAATTGAGTGAATATAAGAAAAGTGATTTATTGGCCTATTGGATAAATGACTTTGCTGAATACCATGATGAAGAAAGAACATTTAATATTGCAAAATCTGGTATGTATTCTCGTGGTGATGTAATAAAAGTAAATTTGGGTTTTAATATTGGGAATGAATTAGGAGGATTACACTATTGTATTGTTTTAAATAAATATGATAATACCAGAAATGGAACTTTGAATGTCATTCCACTAACATCTAGGAAAGATAATAAAAAATATGATTCTTCTTCTGTAAATCTTGGACAGGAACTCTATAAAGTTTTTCAAGAGAAAATTGAAAAAGAAAAACAGAAATTACAACAAATATTAAATGAATTAGAAAAAATAGAAGATATTCCTATTAATATTCAAAACATAATTGGAAAAGAGCAAAAATATATTGAAAAAATGGAAAAAGAAATTAGTAAAATGAAAAAAGACAGTATCGCTTTAATTAATCAAATAACTACAATTAGCAAACAAAGAATTTTCAAGGATACTGTGCGAAGAAATGTAAAAATATCCAGTGAATCACTTGATTTGATTGATAAACAAATTATTAAATACTTTACGAAATGATTATAGTATTTATTTAAAAAGGAGAGTTGCTAGAACTCTCCAAAATCATTTAGGCTCCCGTCTTACTACGAAAGTAGTAGAGGGCTAAGTTAAATATATTTTAACATACAATATTTAACTTGTCAAATTAAATTTGACATTAATATTATATGACTGCTTATTAAAATTATACACTATTTTATCTTAATAAATGTGCAATATTAATTAAGAAAGGCATATTTCAATAAAATTTAATCCAAAATTAGTAAGTTTTATAATTCCTTTTTCGTACGATAAAGATGAATTTTCTTTTAATTTGTATCTATTTTTAACACTATTAAATAGAGTTTCATATTGGTCATTACAGTCAGGATAATATCTTGTATAATCAACTTCTATTAATCTGTGCATTAATAGATTATCTATAACTAAAGGATTAAGCTTTAAAGTTGAAAAACCAGTTATACCATTATTTATTTTAAAATTATATATAATATAATTGTCTAATTCAGAATAACCTTCTTTATTTTCCGTATGAAGTTGTAATGAAATTGCACATACATTATATTCATTTTTATATAATAGTTTTAAAAGTTTTGCATCATCTCTATTCAGTTGTTTTATAATCTCTATATAGGCTGGTAAGACCTTATTTTGTTTTCTACTATCCATATCTGCAATTAATAAATTCTCGAACATTTCTTTTAAATGTTCTTCTTCTAAAGCATAACTTAATTCATTTACTCCTTTTAATGCTATGTAGGAAGTCGGTTCAACTTGATATTCTACAGGAATATTGTCATATTTTGCTTGCATTTTTTTAATTCTTTTTCCATCTTATATGGTCTTTCTGCAATGTAAATGTCAGCCTTTCTCCCAATAGGAGATGCCCAAAGTAACTGTGCTAATTTATTTACTCCCTTTGCACCTGTTTTGTCTAATTCTTTTCGAGTTTCTTTTGTACTTTCATCAATCATATCTAGTGCTTTATTAGTTGTATCTGCATTTATAGGGATTTCTTCCATATTCTAAACCTCCTGAATTATTATATTTAGTAAATTACAATAAATTTTAAAAAAATTGTTTTAGAGATTATTTTATTTTCTATGTTACATATGGTTTAAAGTCAAAATTAAATCCTATAAATTTATGATGTTTCATATTTAAAAAATTACTTATATCATCATTAGCTAACATAGAAATATCTTTTATTCTGCTAACTTTATTATCTAAATTAACTAAAGGATTAATGTATCTTTTTTTGCCTTTCACACTAGTACAATATATTTCATTATTTGGTTCATCGCTTTTATATACAGAATCTCTTGTTGCATTTTGAAAATTTTTAAATGCATTTCTTATATAATTATCTTCACAATTTTGAATTAATTGTAATACTTCCCTTTCAGAAAATTTATATAAATCATCAACTGTAATATAACTTTTTATATTCATTGATTTTACAATATCAGCAATAAATTGCATACATAATCGATCTTCATCTTCAACCCAACGAGGCCATAATTTTGAAATATCATGTATAAAGTTTTCGCATAATTTTATGTCTTGAAAAGCTAATTCATCTATTCCATCTTCATTTTTTAAAATTACAATATTATTATAATAATTTTCTATATTTTTAAGTTCAAATATCCTTACTTGATAAAGACCTCCTGATAAAGTGTATTCCAATCTATCAGCACTCAATCTAGGTGTATCATTATCTGCAATAGGATAAATATGATAATCCGAAACTTCTTCTACTTTTATACTATCTCTTTCTAACAATTTCATTATTTCTTTTGAGTCTTTGATTATTTGCTCTGTTCGTTCTTCAGTAGATTCTTGATGTTCTGAGTCCCCATTCATAAAATCAATGCAATGTTTAAATGTAGGAGTTGCAATGTCATGAAATAGACCTGATATAGTTTGTTTTTTGTCATGTGTAAAATTCCATAAAATTAATGCAACTGCGACACTATGAGTTAGAGAAGAATAAAAATATTTGTCATTATATACTTTTGTATATAATGTACCACAAGACATTCCTATTCCATCAAGTCTTAACATCTCTGGAGTATAGATATATTCTAATAACCATTCTGGAAAATCTGGTGATAATATTTTTAAGTAATTCCTTATTTCTTCATTTAAATTTTTCAAATATTTATTCATGTTTTTCTCTCTCCTTTTAAATTCATTAGACTGTGTTTAACAAATTTATTATAACATATAATTTTACGTTTTACATTAAATTGTCAAATATTTTTGTAAAGGGATTGGGATTTAGTCCCAAAATTTGAATTTTAACTAGGGAGGAAAAATTCAGTGCTTGTTAGGAAATATATGGGAGTACAAAAATTGTATTTAGTTTAAATTTTTCCTCTAATTTTTTATTTTTGATTACTTATTATGGCACCAATTTTATAATTTTCTCTTTTAGTTTTTGAAAATTTTTTATCATTTTTTACTGCAACTAATCTAATCAATTTTTGTTTTTCTTTGTTTAATTTTATTTCAATTTCTTCATCATTTTCATT
>CALXJU010000032.1 GCA_944388705.1 uncultured Clostridia bacterium | reverse complement strand
TCTATTTTTATACATTTAGGGTGAAATATTCGTTTCTAAACTTTTAAGGTGATTTTATCATAAATTAAATACATTCATATTCATCCTTTCTTGACTTTTTATGTAAAATGTGTTATATTTTTTTAGATACAATATAATTTTTGTTTCTTTATTAAGGAGGGGTTATTCTTATGACTCAATTAAAACATTCTGAATTACCTATTGGCACATTTTTACAATGCCCTAATGGTAAAACAGCTGAAATTATCAGCTGGCACATCAGAAAAAATGAAGAGTTTTATATGATCATTCATGATGATCGCCATCTGGAAGAAATTCCAGCCAATTCGGACAAATTGTCTGAAGCTGGTTTTTTAGTTTCCGTATACGAATAACCTTCATTGGTGGGCAGATGCCCACCTTTTTAATTAAATAAATTCATTATTTCTTCTCTTGAAAGTTTACTAATAAATGATGTTTTTGTATCTAAAACATTATCGATTAATTGTGATTTTTTCTGTTGTAATTCATATATTTTTTCTTCTATTGAATTTTTAGTTATTAATTTATATACTTGAACATTATTTTTTTGACCTATTCTATAAGCTCTGTCTGTTGCTTGATTTTCTGCTGATGCATTCCACCATGGGTCATAATGAATTACCATATCTGCACCTGTTAAGTTTAAACCTGTTCCTCCTGCTTTTAAAGATATCAAAAATACTTTTATGTCTTTATTACTATTAAATTCATCTACCATTTTTATTCTTTCATCAACTTTTGTTGAACCTGTTAATTTAAAATATGTTATATTATTTTCTTTTAATTCTTTTTCTATTAATTCGAACATTGATGTATATCCTGAAAATAGCAATATTTTATGTCCTGAATCTGTTGCATCTTTTACTATTTCTATACATTGTTCTAATTTGCTACTTCCTTCTTTATAATTTTTAATAAATAAACTCGGGTGACAACATATTTGTCTTAATCTTGTTAATGCTGCTAATACTTGCATATGGCTTTTCTCAAATCCCCTAATATTAATTGTTTCTGCTATTTCTTCTTTTATTTGTGACAAATAGTTTAAATAAATTTTTTCTTGTTCTTCTTTCATTTGATTATTTAAAACTGTTATAGTTTTTTCTGGCAATTCAGTTAATACTTCTTTTTTTGTCCTTCTTAATATAAATGGTTCTATAAGCATTTTTAATTTTTTCATTGCTCTTATGTCATTATCTTTTATAATCGGTACTTCATATAATGTTTTAAATTTTTTATAACTAAATAAATATCCTGGCATTATATAATCAAATATTGACCATAATTCTGCTAATGAATTTTCTATTGGAGTTCCTGTTAATGCATATCTTGTATCTGCCAAAATTTCTTTTACAGCTTTTGCATTTTGTGTATTACTGTTTTTTAGATATTGTGCTTCATCTGCTATTGCATATCTAAATTGATATTTTTTTTGTTTATAATTTTCTATATCTCTTTTTAATAAATCATATGATGTTATTACTAAATCATAATTTTCTATATCATTTATTTGTTCCTTACGTTCTTCTGCATTTCCTTTTATTACTAATGTTTTTAATTTATTTGTAAATTTCTGTGATTCATTTTGCCAATTTAATGTAAGTGAACTTGGACATATTACTATTGATGCTCTTTTTTCTTTTGTTTCTTCCACATATCCTGCTATTATTGATAACATTTGTATTGTTTTTCCAAGCCCCATGTCATCTGCTAATATTCCTCCAAATTTATAATTATCTAATGTTTTTAACCATTTATATCCTGATTTTTGATAATATCTTAATGTTTTTTCAAGACTTTGTGGTACTACTATTTCATCATTTCCACTTTCTTTATCTAATCCTGTTACTAAATTTTTATATTCTTGATTCTTTTTTATTTCTGTATTTGAAATTCCCTTTAATAACTGATTTAAATATAAACTTCTATTTATTGGTAGTCTAATTTCTCCTTTTTCTAGAGTTTTTAAATTTATATCCATTCCTGTTACTAATTTATCCAAAAATTCTATGTCTTGATTTTCTTCTAAACTTATAAAACCGCCATTTTTTAATTTATGATATTTTTTCTTTAAATTATATTTTTCCATTATTTCTTGTAATTCTTTTATATCTACATTTAGATTTTCTAAGTTTATTGATAATAGATTATTCTCAATTTTTACTCCTAAACTTCCAATTTTAGGTTGTCTTATTTCTTTCATTTTAAAATTATCTGTTACCATTATTTCAAATTTTTGCATATACAGGTTAATATCATTTATTAAAAAATTGTATATTTGGTTTTCATTTGGCAATATAAAACATTCTTTTTGTGCATAATACATAAATCCAGTTTTTTGAATTATATTTATAGCTTTATTTTCAGCTATTACATCTCTTGGATATTTTATATTAATTTTTTGTTGCAATGGATTAAATTCTTCTTCTCCATAACAAAACCTTGCATCAGCTATTAAATTGTCATTTTCATCAAAATCCAAAAACATTTTTACCACTAATTTTTTAGGTTTATATTTTTCTAGTTCTTTTTCATCTACTCCTTTAAATTCTATTCCATCTTTTACTTTTGATAGTATTACAGAAAAAAATTCTGGTAACTGCTCTTTTCCAAATACTAATTCTGTTAAAAAATTCTCTTTAAATAATTTTAATAATTTCAATGTTGTCTGTTCATATTTTTGAGTACATCTAAATAGTGAATTTTCACATAAAATATATAAATATTGTTTTCCTCTTAATATCTCTATATCTCTTAATAAATCTATATTTTTATTTAATGTTATAATATATTCATTTTGTCCCTTTTTTTGTAATATGAAGTGTAAATCAGGATTACAATCTTTTAATTTTATTGTACTTTCATGATATTCTTTTTGAAATAAAATTTCTTGTTCTTTTAATATTTCAAAAATCTCATCTATACCACTATTATTTAATACTATATATTCATCATTAATAACTTTTCCATAATATCTATAATTTGAATTTGCATCTGAATTTGCAAATCTTATAATTTCTGCTTGTTTTAATATAAATTCTAATAGTTTTTGATAATCCTCTTCAAATGCCTCTTTTGTATGTATAAATTCTAATTTACTTCCATATTTATAGTTTTCTTCATTAAGCATTCTGTCATAAAAATCTGTTAAGCTTTTTAATTTATACATTTTTTGCTCTCCTATTTTGAATTCAATGCTTAATTTGTTAGTATATTTATCATATATTATTTTTGGTTCTATTTTTATTTTTTTCTCTTCTTTTTTCTGTAGCTTTTCTTTTTCTATTTCTTGCATTTCTTCTGAATAAAGAGAATTTACTATTTGTTTGAAACTTCTATATTTTGAATTTCCGCTTAATATTCTGCCTTGTTTTTTGTACTCCGGCATCTTCATGTAATTCATTAATTATTTCACTTTTTTCTACCATTTTGAACTCCCTTTGTATTTTTCTTGGCTTATTATTATATATTATTTTTACTGTTTTTGCAATATATAATGTGAAAATATTCATCATTAATATATGTAAATAATTTATCATTTTGCATACAATTTTCATTACTGGTGGTATTAAGCAACTTTCTAAAATTTAGTTTTTGGTATTATTTAATTAATATTTATTAGAAAGAGGTGTTTATATGGAGCAAGATATTTACTATAGAGTTGGTCAAAATATTAAAAAATATAGAAAAATGAAACACCTTACACAACTTCAATTAGCACAAAAATCTTATTTTAGTTATGAATTCATTAGAAAAATTGAATCAAAAAGTGCTTGTAGAAATACTTTTTCTTTAGACACTGTTGCAATAATCGCTGATACCTTAGATATAGATATTAGATTATTATTTGACCCTCTTGATGAATAAAAAACTACTTCAAAATATTATTGAAATAGTTTTCTACTAAAACGGTATACTTTATATCGTTTTTATTTTATATGTTAAACAAGTATGTTGCTTCTAAATCTGCTTCAAACATTAATAATGCAAGTGGATACTTTTTGTATGCTAAACCTATTGTTCCATATTGTTCTTTTGGTTCTGTAAATCCCATATGCCATCTAATTGCATATTTTTCTTCACTAGTTAGTTTCATATATTCTGTTATCATCATTACTGATTTTTCTCCATGACCATATGGTATTGTGTCATCTACTGTATAATATGGTACTTTTTCCCATACTCCTAACGCATTTTTTGCATTTCTGTAATCTACCTTATAAAAATTTGCTTTACATACATCATGTAATAATGCAACTATTTTTAGAGTATCTTCTGATACATCTAATTTTACAGGTGAATTTTTTACTTTTTCTACTAGTATTTCATAAACTTTCATACTGTGTTCTACTAATCCTCCAGCATAATCTCCATGAAATCTTGTACTTGCAGGTGCTGTAAAAAAGTCTGTACTTTCCAAAAATTTTATAAAATCTTCTAATCCTTCTCTTTTTACTGTTCTTAGTATTTTTAAAAATTCTTCTTTCATATTAACTCCTTTTTTCTTTTATTATTTTTACTATTTTTTCTACTACTTCTTCAATAGTTAGATTTGTTGAATCTACATATATTGCATCATCTGCTTGTTTTAATGGTGCAATTTCTCTTTGTGTTTCTAAAATATGTCTTTGTTTTATGCTTTCTAGTACTTCTTCATATGTTTCTTGTATTCCTTTTTCTAGATTTTGTTTATATCTTCTATTTGCTCTTTCTTCTATTGAACAATCTAAAAAGATTTTTACATCAGCATTTGGAAATACTACTGTTCCAATATCTCTTCCTTCCATTATTATATCTGAATTTTTCCCCATTTGTTGTTGCATTGGAGTAATTTTATCTCTGATTTGTTTAATTGCTGCAAATTTAGCAACTACATCATCTACTTTTGGAGTCCTTATCTCTTTTGTAACATCTTTTCCATTTAATAAAACTATTTGTTTTCCTTCTTTTTTTTCTAATTTTATATCTATCTTTTCTAAAACCTTTTCGATTTTATCAATTTCTGTTGGCAAAATATTATTATATATACATTCTAATGCAACACATCTATACATTGCACCTGTATCTATATTTACTAAATTTAATATTTCTGCAACTTTTTTTGTTACAGTTCCTTTTCCACTTCCAGCTGGTCCATCTAATGCTACAACAAATCCCATATTAATTTTCCTCCTCACCTTTTGTTAAGATAAATCCTGTTGATATAAATCTTGTTTTATGTGCTCCTGTACTATCTATTGGGTCATTTATTATTTCTCCATTTACAACCATTACTGATGATGTTCCTCCATCTAAGTTTGCTGCATTATATGCCCCATAATTTTGCATTATTTCTATTAAATCATTCATATCTGCTCCTGGTCTTGTAACTGTTCTTCCATCTATTACTAAAAATAATACTATTCCATCTTTTCTTTGTCCTATTACTGTTCTTGGTGCTGTTCCCCATCCACCATTTCCTAATACTGATGATGGTTTTCCATTTACTATTAAAAATGGTCCAAATGTTACAGCATCTCTTATTTTCATTTCTTGTGCTTGTTTTACTGTCATTTTTCCTAGTACAAGTTTATCATCTTCTGTAAATCCTATTATTCCTCCTGAACCTGAATATGATTTTGATGTTATTAATTTTCCTCCTGAAAATGTTATTCCTAATGGACTTGCCCCATTACTGTTAAAATTAGGGTCATCAAATCCTCCACCATTTATTGCTATTAATGCATCATTGTCTTTTGCCATTGTTGTTAAGTATTGTCCACTTGTTCCTAATTTTTTTGTATATACTGTTTTTACTCTTGATGGGTCATATATTACTGCTAAATATCCACTATAACCTTTTCCTTCTATTTCTATTATTTTATAATCATCATTTCCTGGGTCTTTTTCTAGTACTGCTCTTTCATATTCGTTTGCATATTCTATTTCTGTATTTTCTGATTTATTTACTACTATTGTATTTGTATCTGTTATTTCATTAACTTCTTGTACTTTATTTTTAGCTAATACTTCTTGTATTGTTTCATCATCGTAAAACCAGGTTGCTAAATATTGATGTCTCATTGTTGTCATCGCTGTTGTTATTAACCATTCTCTAAATCCTGAATATGGGCCATATAATAAAAATAGCGCTGTACCTATTCCTAAAATCATTAGTATTGCAATTATTAATAATATTTTTTTCCATAGTTGTTTTTTTTCTTTTTTCTCTTTCATTTCTATCTCTCCTCATTTTGTATCTTGTCTATTATAACAACTTTCTTTTCTTATATCAACATTTTTCAACAAAATTTCACATATATTAATATTAATTATATATGTTCCTATTGAAAAATTCGTGCAAACAATGTATAATATTGATATTCAAAAGGGGGATTTAGTATGGCAAACAACAAAATACAACCAAGAACTTTAGCAGGATTTATGGAATTATTACCAAATGAACAAATTTTATTTAATCAAATGAAAGAAAAAATTCAAAAATCATACGAAAAATTTGGTTACCTACCTTTAAACACACCTATTGTAGAATTAGCTGATGTTTTACTTGCAAAAGCTGGTGGAGAAACAGAAAAACAAATTTATCGTTTTAATAAAGGAGAACATGATTTAGCATTACGTTTTGATTTAACAGTACCTCTTGCTAAATATGTTGCAATGCATTATGGAGAATTATCTTTTCCATTTAAAAGATATCAAATTGGGAAAGTTTATAGAGGAGAACGTCCTCAAAAAGGAAGATTTCGTGAATTTTATCAATGTGATATAGATATAATTGGTGATACAGAATTAAATAATTTATATGATGCAGAACTTCCTAATGTAATTTATACAACATTTCAAGAACTGGGTTTTTCTGATTTTACAATTCATATTAATAACAGAAAAATTTTGAATGGTTTATTTAGCAGTCTTAATTTAACTGAAATTTCAACTGATATTATGAGAATAATTGATAAAATTGCAAAAATCGGTGAAGAAAATGTTATTAAAGAACTTTCTGCTCTAGGAGTAAGTTCTGAGGCAATTTCTAAAATCATGAATTTTATTGCAATTTCTGGTTCTAATGATGAGAAATTAAATGCATTAGATAATATTGGTATAACTGATGAACTTTTTGTTAAAGGTTTATCTGAATTAAAAGAAGTTGTTAAATGTATAAGATTATTTGGAATGTCTGAAAATAATTTTATGATTGATTTGACTATTGCTCGTGGATTGGATTATTATACAGGAACAGTTTATGAAACATTTTTGAATGATTATCCTGAACTTGGAAGTGTTTGTTCAGGTGGACGTTATGATAATTTAGCTGAATATTATACTGATAAAAAATTACCAGGTGTTGGTATTTCAATAGGTCTTACTAGGTTGTTTTATAAATTAAATGAATTACAAGCACTCAAATTTGATAAAAGAGCAATTGCTGATGTTTTAGTTGTTTCCGCTTCTGATGACATTTCAGTATGTTTACCAATAGCTACAAAATTACGTAATTCTGATATAAATACAGAAGTATATATGGAAAATAAAAAAATTAAAGCAAAATTCAAATATGCTGATAAACTTTCAGTTCCATTTGTAATAGTTATTGGTGAAACTGAATTAGAGACAAATACAGTTTCTTTAAAAAATATGTCTACAGGAGAACAACTTCAAATAAGTATCGAAGATGCAATAAAAATAATAAAAGGTACAAATTAACTTTGTACCTCTTTTTTTATTTTGTTTGCCTTTTTTCTTATTCTTTGTATTGCAGTATCTACTGATTTTACTTTTGCATTTAATTTTTCGGCTATTGCCGCATAGGTTTTTCCTTTTTCATATTCATGCAACACCAATAATTCAAATTCACTAAGTGTTTCTTTTATTTTTTCTTCCATACTTTTAAAATATTCTCTATCAGCAATTATATCTGAAGGGTCATTTGATGCTTTTATATCTAATATTTCTATTTTATCAACATTTTCATTGTCATCATAAGCAGACGCATTTAAAGATATTGAAGAATTTAATGGACTATGTTTTTGTCTGTTTGAATTTTTTACAGCTGTAATTAATTGTCTTTCTATACACATATTTGCAAATGTTTTAAATGAATTTTGTTTTTCTATGTCAAAAGATTTTATTGCTTTATATAGCCCAATCATTCCTTCTTGAACCATATCTTCTTTTTCTGCTCCTACCATAAAAAATTTATTTGCTTTTAAGTTGACAATTTCATTATATCTTTTCATTAGACAATTTAGTGCCATTTTATCTTCGTTGTTTATATTTTCTATTAATTTTTCGTCTGTCATTTGTGTATATTCATTTTCATTAATTGAAAACATATTTTCTTCCATTATGTATATTGTCCTCCTCATATCTTTATGTAGTTATTATACTCTGTAATTCCTCATATGTCAACACTTTAAGTGGTTTTTATTGAATTTTAATATCTATTTTCATTATATTTTTAGCTATATTTTTGAATTCTTGTTCTGGTTTTGTTAAAAATATTTCTTCTTTTTCTTTTGGAGTATCATTTTCTAAATTATTATCTTTTAAATACTTTTCTAAATATTCTGCAACAGTTATTCCTGTATTTATTAATTCTACATCATATCCTAGTTCTTCTCTTATTAATTTCTCATATATTGGATAATGTGTACAACCTAATATTATTTTGTCTGTGTGGTTCTTTTTAAATGGTTTCATATATTCTTTAATAGCTTTTTTTCCTTCTTCACTTTTAGCTTTTCCTTCTTCTGCTATTGTTGCAAGCATTGGGCATGCTTTATTTATTACTTTTATATCATCTATTTTGTTTTTTAATTGTTTTTCCCATGCTCCATTTTTTATTGTTCCTTCTGTTGCTATTACTCCAATTTCTTTTATTTCTCTTGTTTTTATATAATTTACAGTTGGTTCTATAATTCCTATTATTGGTATCTCATATTCTTTTTCTAATACACCAATTGCTTGACTAGTTGCTGTTCCACATGCTATTACTATTATTTTTGCTCCTTTTTTTATTAGAGTTTCTACATTTTCTTTTGAGAATTTTATTATTTCTTCTTTACTTTTGTTTCCATATGGAAAATTTTTTGTATCACCTAAATATATTATATTTTCATTTGGAAGTTTTTTTCTTATTTCAGAAAATACTGTTAATCCTCCAATTCCTGAATCAAATATTCCAATTGCTCCTTTATTCATTTTGCCCTCCTTAATGTTTTTATTATATTATATTCATCTTTTATGTGTCAAATTTTTTTGGTTTTCATAATATATATTAATAATGGCTGTAGCCACAAGAAAGGAAGTTTTAATATGGAATTAAATGAAAAGAAACCAGAACCAATGTGTCCTATAGTTGATATAGATGGATTTATTGCTGATGGTAAACAATTTGATTTAGATATAACTCTTGCTAATGACCATAGAGATGTTATTTATGGAGTAGTTAGAGATTGTTTTAAAGAACCAGTAAAAGATGCTGTTGTAAAATTAGTAGAAGTTGATTATAAATATGGTAAAAAAGAATTAAAACCTGTTTCTCATACTTTTACTGATGAAGATGGAGAGTTTGTTTTCGGACCTCTTTGTCCAGGTAAAAAATATGCAGTTCAAGTTTGGGCTAATTCAGTTAAACACATTAAAGTATGTGCTAAATGTCATCATGAAGGTAACTGTTTAAAAGGTGTTGAACTTGATTGTGATTATAAAGATGATTGCAAACCTTGTGAACATGATAAATGTGATTAATGTAAAAAGTAAAAAAGGGGACTGTCCCCTTTTTTCCCTTTTACATTATTCCCATTTTTTTAGCAAATTGTTTTCCTTTTTTAGCCATTTTCTTAGTAGTCATATTATTATTATCTGTCCACATCATCATCATTCCTGTAGTAATTAATCCGCCTACAACTAATCCTTTAATAAATTTCATATTCATACTCTCACCTTCCACTTTTATAAATTTTAACTAATTTTATTATTCCTATTTTTGTGTTGTTTATACTCTTTAAATAAGGTATATATTTCATGTATAGCAATTATTGCCAAAAAAATTCCAAACAATTTTCTAAGTTTTTGAACATCAGTATTAACTGCAAATTTCGCTCCAATAATTGCACCTATAATTCCAAATATTGATACTGATATTGCTAATTTGGTATCAATATTTTTTTCTTTATAATTTACTATTATTGCTGAAATTGCTGTTGGAATGAAATATATTAGATTTGTCGCCTGTGCTATGTGTTGCTCAATTCCGGCAAATGTTGTAAGTAAAAAAATGAGTATTGTTCCTCCACCCATTCCAACACCACTAAAAACTCCTGATACTACTCCAATCAGTAATTGTATCATGTTCTACCTCTTTTCTATCTAAATATCATACTATATGAAACATATACCAAAAAACAAGTAAAAATTATTTTTAATATATAATCAGGTACTTTTTTTAAAGTTTTTGCACCTAAATATCCTCCAACAATTCCTCCTATTGCACATAATATTCCAATATTCCAATCTATGTAATGACTTTTATAATAGAAAAAACTGCTTGTTATAACCATTACTAGCATACAACATACAGATGTTGCCCTTGCATTTTTTGGTTCTATATTCAACATATATATAAAAGAAGGAACAAGTATCATTCCTCCACCTGTTCCAAAAAGACCACATATGGCTCCTGCTAATAAGCCTATAATGATTTTTTTTAACATCATTCACCTCATACTTATTAGTAGTTTTGCCATTTTTTTATTTTATATTCTCATCTTTTATATAATATTTTGTTCCTAACATTTTATCTGGTAAATATTGTTGTTCTACCCAATGTCCTGGGAAATCATGTGGATATAAATATCCTTCCGAATATCCCAATTCTTTCATTTTTTCTATTGGTGCATTTCTTATATGCATTGGTATTTCTCCTGTATCTTTATTTGCAACATCTTCTAATGCTTTATTTATTCCTAGATATGTTGCATTTGATTTTTTACAATTTGCTACATATACAGCTGCTTCTGCTAGTATTATTCTTGCTTCTGGCATTCCTACCATATGAACTGCTTGCATTGCAGATGTTGCTATTACTAATGCTTGTGGGTCTGCTAGTCCTACATCTTCTGATGCACAAATTACTATTCTTCTTGCTAAAAATACAGGGTCTTCTCCTCCATTTAATGCTCTTGCTAAATAGAATAATACTGCATCTGGGTCTGAACCTCTCATAGATTTTATAAATGCACTTATATTATCATAATGTGTATCTCCATTTTTATCAAATAATGCTTTTCTATTTTGTATACTATTTTTTATTACTTCATCTGTTATATGTATATATCCATCTGCTTCCATATTTGTTGTTAATACTGCTACTTCAAGTCCATTTAATGCTGTTCTTACATCTCCATTTGCTATATCTGCGATTTTTCTTAATGTACTATCTTCTATCTTTATATTATATTCTCCTAACCCATCTTTACTTTCTATTGCTCTTTTTAATATATTGTATATATTTTCTTCTGTTAATGGATTTAGCTTGATTACCATTGACCTAGATATTAAAGCTTTATTTACCTCAAAATATGGATTTTCTGTTGTCGCTCCTATTAAAATAATTGTTCCATTTTCTACGAATGGTAATAATGCATCTTGTTGAAGTTTATTAAATCTATGAATTTCATCAATAAATAATATACTTTTTCCTGCAGGATTCATCATAAAATTTTGTGTTTCTTCTACTATTCTTTTTATATCAGATACTCCTGATGTTACTGCATTTATTCTATAAAATTTGTATTTAGTTGTTTCACTTATTACTTTTGCAAGTGATGTTTTTCCACATCCTGGTGGTCCAAATAATATTATACTTGATAATCTATCTGCTTTTATTGTTCTATATAAAATTTTTCCTGGACCTATTACATGTTCTTGACCTTCATATTCTTCTAATGTTTTAGGTCTCATTCTATATGCTAATGGCTCTGTTTTATTCATAATTTTCTCCTTTTCTGATGATTATATAATCTTATTCTTTTTTTGTCAATTCTTTTCGAACATTTTTTTGCATTTTGTGTTGACTTTTTTATTTTTTATTTATATAATAAATGCACCAAAGGGGGACCGTTCCCTTTAGAGTTAGAAAGGATGAGTTTTATGTTTGCATATATTAAAGGTTCTTTAGAAATGAAATTTAAAGATTATTTAGTAATTGATGTTGGTGGGCTTGGATATAAAATTTTTATGTCTGAAAATGATATTAATTCAATAGGTCAAGTTGGAGATATTGTTAAAGTTTTTACTTATTATAGAGTTAGAGAAGATGATATAAGTATTTATGGTTTTAAAACTCAAGAGGAACTTAGAATGTTCGAATTACTTCTTTCTGTTAGTGGTGTTGGTGCAAAAAGTGCACTTTCTATGCTTTCTTGTATTGAACCTTCTGAATTTGCTCTTGCGGTTATTTCAAATAATGTTAAAGTACTTACTCAAATTCCTGGTATTGGTAATAAATCTGCTCAAAGGATTATATTAGAATTAAAGGATAAGTTAAAAGCTGAGCAAACAGAACAAACTGAAAGTACTGCTAAAACTTCTACAAGTAAGTCTGTAATTGAAGAAAATAATGATGTACAAGAAGCTATTTCTGGTCTTATGGTTCTTGGTTTTGCAAGAAAAGATATTGAAAAAGCATTTGAACATCTTGATGTTAATTCTTTATCTTTAGAAGATTTAATAAAAAAAGGCCTTATATTATTATCTAAGCAATAAAAAATATTACTATCTTATGAATTATTTCATTTGATAGTAATATTTTTTATTTTATTTTACTCCGCCAAGCCATTTACAAAATCCCATTTTATAATTATTTGTTCCTGTTACAATATATCTTACCATTGCTCTATTATTAAATGTTCCAAAACAGTCACATGTTTCTCTAGGATTTAAACTACCTATTTTTATAGTACATTCTGTATCTGCATATACATTTTCACTTGTACTTCCATTTACATATTTTCTCACTGGTTCATCACTCCCATTTTCTATATTTTCATTATTTGTTGGTTTATCTTGTAAATAAGAATTTACCATGTCTAAAAATCTTTGCCATCCTTCACTTATTGTTCTATGAGGACATCCTTTTGCAGGATAAAAATCAGCATGTTTTTTTACTTTATCTATTCCCCAACCATATTGTTTCAACAAATATGCCGTATATTCTGCTGCTAATCTTTCAGCTTCCTCAAATCTTGCTCCTCCTGATTTTGAATAACATATTTCTAATGCTATTCCTTTTCTATTTCCTTGACCATTTCCTCCATCTGTTGCATTCCATGTGTTTCTATTAAATGGTACTCCTTGCACTATTCTATAATCATCTATTGCACAGTGAAATGATACTTTATTATTATTTCCTATCATATATGATATTTCATTCATTGCTGATGCATCATTTGCTGTATTATGAATTATTATAAATTCTGGTTTCATTTCATAAGGACATTTGATTGGGTATTTACTTTCTGGTACTAACATTTTAACTATTTCCATCTGCATCAACTCCTATTCCATGTGTTTCATCTTCTGTGAATTCATTTTCTTGTATATTTTTTTGATATAATTCATCTGTATATTCAATTTCCTCTATTATGATATTGTCTTCCATTTATCACATTCCTCCTATTATTATATATATATTCATTTTTTTGTATTTTGTTAACAAAAAAACTATATAAATCTTTTGATTTACATAGTTTATTCTTTATTTAAAAATTTGAATTCTACATATAATTTATTTGAAAATGATTGTACTACAATTTTTAGTAAATATTGCTCTTCTGTCATTTTTTCACAATTTTGAATCTCTTTTTTTGAAAATGCATGTTTTACTGATACTTCAAGGTTTGTACAAAATCTGTTATATGCTTTTCTTAATTCAAAATTTTGTATTGTTAATTCTATTAATCTTTTTATATCATTTATGCTATATACTTGTTTTAATATACATATTACTATTAAATATGCTAAATGTGTTTTTCCGTATTTTTTCTTTTCTGGTGCTGGCATTATTTCTTGTTTTACATAGTTGTTTATCATTGTTTTTGTTATTATTTTTTCTTCTTTATTTGCTACATATATTCCTAAATGTTTTTCTAAATAGTTTACTACTTGGTCTAAATATAATTCTATATCTGGTAATTCATCCCATCTTGGCATATGGTGTTTATATAATTTTTCTTCTATATTTTCCTGTTCTTGCATTTCTTCACTTCCTTTTTACTACTATATTCTAACAGATTTTGGTGCAATTGTCAAAACACTGTTTCCTGCTTTTTAATTTTTTGAACTTTTTTATAAAAACCTCTTGTTTTTTTATTATTTTTGTGGTATATTATATTAGTCGTTTGACATTTTATATATTATCGAGGCGTAGCGCAGTTGGTAGCGCGCGTGGTTTGGGACCATGAGGTCGCAGGTTCGAACCCTGTCGCCTCGACCATACGATAGCAATTTTGAGGGAACTCAATGAAATTGCAAAAGTCTGAAAGGGTATTAATCAATGGATTTTGGTTAATACTCTTTTTCTATGCAGTTCTCAAAAATTCTATAAAAAGTTCTAAAATAGTTCTAAAATTTATGTTTTAAAAAAATTTTAAGTGTATAAAAAATGTTTTAAAAAGTTTTAAAAAACTCCATAGAACTTAAATTATGCTCTTTCATCAAAATTAAAGACAATGTAAGTCTTGGAAAGGATGAAAGATGAACGAAATAGATTTTTATAAGATAAATGAAACATTGAATAATAAATATTATCAAATACCACAAGAATTATTTATTAATAGATTATATAAAGAAAAATTAAATTCAGATAGCAAAATATTATATGCTTTTCTACTTGACAGATTATCTTTATCACAAAAAAATCATTGGTTTGATAAAGAAGGTAGAGTTTATTTAATATTTACAAGAGAAGAAGTACAAAATAAACTTTGCTTATCTGAAAAGACAATTACAAAAGCATTTAAACAATTAGTAGAAGTAAATTTAATTACAGAAAAAAGGCAAGGTCTAGGAAAACCTAATTTAATTTATGTTGGTAAAATCCAACACGAAAATATAAAGAATTTTGTGGATACGGAAAATTTACAAGTCTTGAATAGTAAAAATTACGGTTCTGTAAAAGTAGAAAATACAATTCTTGATATGGAAAATTTACCTACAATCAATACTAATACTATCAAAACTAATATTATCAATACTGATTCTATCAATCCTCAAAGTAATGAAGAAAGTATTTCATTGAATGAAGTAAAAGAAAAATGTAAATTAGATGAATTTACAAAAGAAGAAAAGTCAATATTAGAAGATGTTATAGATAGATTATATTATGCAGATAATTTAAAAGTAGGAAATGTAATAATAACTAATTCGAAAATATTATCAAAAATTTCTTTAATAAATAAATACAACTTAATTCAATTATTAGATATTGCAAGAAACAATAATAGTATTAAAAATATAACAAATTATTTAATGATTTGCTTATATAACAATTTGGGTAATTCTAATATAAATATAGCGACGAATAATATAGCAAATAATAAGACTACTATATATAATCGTGATTATGAAAGAAAGTATCCAGATGGATTTTTCGATAGCCTGTATGCTAACTTGGCTAGTGAAAATGCAGTAGCACCTTCGTAGAATTTTGCTCTGATATGAAGTTGTAAGAGATACTCTAAAATGCAACTTCACTATATTTTATAATGGCAATAGCCTTTATAAAATATAGCCTAAAAAATGCTTTAGCAGTTTTTAGGAAAACCCCGTAGGGCACACAGACAAACTTGTTTGTCTAGTGTGTTAGACAAGAAAATCTTATCTTGTGAGTTTGAGAGAGAGCAAGGAAGAAAATATGAGTTATGCCATAATTAGAAATGAAAAATTAACTAGGGCAAAAGCTATGGGAGCATATAGGCATAATGAAAGAAAAGCAAAAAATCATTCAAACAAAAATATAGATAGTAGTAAAACAGAATTAAATTATTATATAAAGAAAAATGAATTAAGTTATATAAAAGAATTTGATAGAATAAAAGAAAGAAACAATTTAAAAGGTCAAATAAGAAGTAATAGCATCATAATGTGTGAAATGGTATTTACTTCTGACCAAAAGTTCTTTGATGAAATAGGTTATAATGAAAGTAAGAGATATTTTCAAGAAAGTTATAATTTTATATGCAATTACAAAAATTTAGGAGAAGAGAATATAATATCAGCAGTTATTCATATGGATGAAGATACACCACATATGCACTTATTATTTATTCCAGTAGTTCATACAACAGATAAACAGGAAAATAAAATAGATAAAATTTGTTCTCGAGATTTTTGGAAAGGAAAAAATAGTTATAGAGATTTACAAAATGCATATTTTAAGCATATTTGTGAAAAAGGTTTTAAATTAGAAAGAGGAGAATTAGTTGAAATAACAAATAGAAAACATTTTTCAATACAAGAATATAAACAAATTACAAATTATGAAAATACTAAGAAAGTATTAGAAGATATAAAATTAGAACTGCCAGAAACACCTGATATAAAAGATATTAAAAAGATTATGCTAAATAGAGATGAAAAAATAGAAAATGAAATTATTAAGCCAAAAGATGAATTAATACAAAAACTTCATCAAGAAAATGTTTTATTGCATAAAGAATTATCAAAACAAGCTAATATTATTGATAAAGCAGAGAAATTTGAAATAAAAAGAAAATCATTGACAGAAGACAATATTGAATTAAAAGCAAAATGCAAAAGACTTGAATTAGATTTTAAGCAAAAAGAAAAAGAATTAAAAAATAGATATGAAGATGAAACTTATAAAATGGATTATCAATATCAGAAAATTATAAATAAATTAGAAAAAGAAAATAATTATTTAAAGAAAGTTATTGATAGATTTAAAATTACAGTTAAAAAATTTATTACTTGGGTTTGTCATAAATTCTCATATCCTTCTGAAGATGACCTTATAAATAATTTTGAGGAAGAAACATATATTAGCTTTAATATAGAAAAAAAATTAGATATAGAGTATTTTGAAAAGAATGAACAGGAAGATGAATTGGAATATTATTAAATTAAAATAAAAAGTAAGAAGTACATATATTATGTGCTTCTTTATTCATTATTGATTTCTTCTTCTTTTAGATTTTCTAAAGCAACTCGTACAGCTTCTACAACAAAAGCAGTAAAAGTGCAATCTTTTCCTCTTATAGCTGTTTCTACTTCATCTATTACATCATTTGGAAATCTAATACATTTATTCGTAGTTGGTGGAATTGATGGTATTTTAAATTTTTTCACTAAATATCACCTCTGCAATACATATGTATATATAGTATATGTAAAAAAAATATTTTTATCTGCATAACAAATGTATTGCAAAATTTTACAAATTATGATAAAATCTACGAAAAATAGAAAGGGGGAAAGTTTAATGTCTGATAATTCTGAAAAAGTAAAAAAACCAATTTATAAAAAGTGGTGGTTTTGGTTAATCATAATTATTGTTGTAGTAGCAATAGCAAGTTCTCAAGGTGGAACTACAACAACAGGAAGCAATTCTACATCTTCTACAAAACAAACACAAACTCAAGAAAAGTTTTCACTTGTTGATAGTGAAGGAACTTATGATGGTTTTGCCTACTATGTAAATGGAACTATAAAGAATAATACTGATAAACAATATTCATATGTTCAAGTTACATTCAATTTGTATGATGCTAGTGGAGCTCAAATAGGTACTGCAATGGCAAACATTAATAATTTAGAAGGAAATGGAACTTGGAAATTTAAAGCAATAGGTGGAACTGAAAATGCAGCTAGTTATAAATTAGCAGAAATAACAGGCTGGTAAAATATTAAAAAATACTAAAAAATATTAAAAAAATGTTTACTTTTGATACCATTTATAGTATAATTTTAATAGATAAATGAATAATATATATTGTAAATAATATTATTTATATTGGTCTCACAAGGACCAAACCCGTGTAGACGCAGAGCGTCGCAAAAAGCCATTCA